>JABDPP010000038.1 GCA_013042765.1 Litoreibacter sp. | reverse complement strand
GATTTACACAGCCGCCCGCCCAACACGGCCATCAGCCAATCGCCAATCACGGGTGTTTCCCGGACGAAGCGGTTGAATCGGTTATCGGCCAGTCGCAATCCAGCCGGAGCCAGCAGAATAAGGCGATCGACCTTCTCGGGATGTTTGACGGCGTAGGCCGAAGCGATGCTCGCGCCCATCGAATAGCCGATGAGGCTCGCGGTTTCCGGAATCCCGGCAGCGTCGATCACCTCTTCAAGCTGACGAACGAAGAAGTCCCGCGAATGGGTCAGGTCCGGGCGGTCGGAGAATCCGCGCCCGTAAAGGTCGTAGCTCAGCACCCGAAAGCCGAGACCCGTCAGGCCCTCGATCATCCCGTCCCAGACAAACTCGGGCGTCGTTAAACCGTGGATGCAGACAACCCACGGCCCCCTCAGTGCGCCGCGCTTGTGGATATGGGTCACACCGTCTGAGAGCTGTACAAATTCACCAGGCGCGTCATTTCGCGCGGCGCCGTCCATCAGTTTGCGCCGCGCCTCCACGATCCTTGGCAGGAGTACGATGGCGATCAAAGCCGCCAGGACAATCAGAAACAGCCAGATCATTCCGCGTTACAGGATTCCAGGATATATTTGCTGGTCATCAGATCGAGATGGGCGCCGCCGCCATTCTTTGCAATCGTGATTTCGTCATCGGAGCGACGCACGAATTTCTCCAGCGCGTAATAGTCCGCGATCACATGCTCCCGGCTGAGAGCGCCTTGCGACAGCGGGATTTTCAATTCTCCGATATGGTCCAATGTCGTGTCAAAACTGTCGACAAAGATCCGCGCTTTCTGGAGTGCTGTGTCGTCGACTTCCCGCATATCAGGTCGGTAGGCACCAATCAGATCCAGATGCTGACCGGGTTGCAGCCAGTCGCCTGAAATTACTGGTTCGGTCGACATCGTTGCGGTGCAGATAATGTCTGCCGCTGCCACGGCAGAGGGGAGATCATTGACGAATGCGAGCTTGTGTTCATCGGCGAACTGCCTGGCACGATTCTCTGAACGGTTCCAGACTGAGAACGACGCCTCAGGGAACAGCGAGCGATAGGCTGAGACCATCGAGCCTGCTACGGTTCCCGCTCCAACGATCAGGATATTCCGAGAGTTTGGGCGCGCGAGCTTCTTTGCGGCCAGAAGCGAATCCCCAGCCGTCTTCCATTTCGTCACGAGATGGAAGTCGATGACTGCCTCCAACTCTCCGGTTTGATCCGAGAAAAGACTGACAGAACCATTGATACTTGGCTTGTTTAGAGCCGAATTTCCAGGAAAGATCGTCGCTGTCTTTACCGACTGGCCAAGCCCGTCGATCCACGCGGCGCGTGACAGCAACGTGTCGTTTCCCCGATACAGGAACGTATCGCCAATCTCGGCTTTTGGCAGCTTGTGACCGGCCTCAAGCGCGTCGAGCAATTCTGCCCAGTTCAGACATCTGTCACCATCCTCAAAAGTGATGGTCGCAATGCTCAAAGCTGCGCCTCCGCTTCTGACAGAAGGCCGTGCCCGACGAGGCTCTGTGCCCATCCGGCGGTGCCGGTGAACAGGTGAGTCTTCCAGCTCCGCGCGTTTGCAGCTTCGATGTTGTCAGCACGGTCATCCGTGAAGAGAAGGGTTTCGGGTGGCAAGCCGCAATCCTCCTCGACGATCCGGTAGATCTCGGGGTCGGGTTTGATCACCTGCAAATGACCCGAGATGTATTGGCGATCGAAATCCACCAGAAACGGGTATTTGGTCACAGCATAATCGAAACTGCCGACTCCGAAATTGGTGAGCGAGAAGACCTGAACGCCCTTTTCGCGCAGTGTACGCAACAGGTGGACCGAATGCGGGATTTCCGGCTTGGCCATTTCAATCCACTGATCGTGCCAAAGCTGGATCTCCGAGCGCCACTGCGGGTATTCCTCCGCCGTTTGATAGATCGTTTCCTTGAAGGGGGCCCCCATATCGATGCGATCATTCATCCCGTGAAGATCGACCTCGGCAAACATCTGTCGCCGCCGGGCCTCACCGATCACGCTGTCAAAGTGGCGCTCCGGCTGCCATTCGATCAGAACGTTGCCAATGTCGAATATGACGGCCCGTATCACGTGGATACCCCATAAAGCGCTTCCGCATGGAAGGCGACGTGATCCTCCATGAAGCTGGAGACGAAGAAGTAGGAGTGATCATAGCCTGGTTGAAGGCGCAGCGTCGCCTGTTGCCGACGCTGGCCCATAGCTTGCGCGAAGGCCTCTGGCATCAGCAGATCGATGAACTGATCCTCGGTCCCAGTATCTACGAGAATTGGGCCGTCAAAACCGATTTTTTCCATTAATAGGGTCGAGTCATGCGCTTTCCAGGCGTCCTCATCCGCGCCCAGATATGCGGTGAACTGTTTGCGGCCCCAGTCCGATTGGGTCGGGTGACAAATCGGAGAGAACGCAGATACGCTGGCAAAACGCCCCGGCAGGGACATAGCAAGGGTCAGAGCGCCATGGCCGCCCATGGAATGACCGCTAATCGACTGCCGAGCAGGGTCCAGCGGAAACTCCGAGAACAACAGGTCCGGGAGGTCCTTTGCGATGTAGTCATACATCTGGAAATTTGGCGTCCATGGGTCCTCGGTCGCGTTGACATAAAACCCGGCCCCCTTTCCGAGGTCATAGGCTTCGTCATCGGCAACCTCGTCGCCTCTCGGAGAGGTATCGGGAAAGACCAGCGCGATGCCATGTTCCGCGGCCCAGGTTTGAGCGCCCGCCTTCACCATGGCGTTTTCATGGGTGCAGGTCAGGCCGGACAAATACCATAGGACAGGCACCGGGCCGTCCTGCGCTTCCTCTGGCAGGAACAAACCAAAGGTCATTTCAACGGCGCAACTCTCTGATTGGTGCGCGTAGACCCCCTGCATGCCTCCAAAGCACTTGTTCTCCGAAAGTATCTTCACGGTGATCTCCCCTTGAGCCTTTTCCAAAGGGCTAGCCCGTTCCCTGCTGCAGGGCAAGATCAGGTTGATGCCGCACCAATGATAAGGGAGACGGTGAGGATGCTCAGTGCCGTGGAGATCAGGATCGTGGCGGAGACCCGCTGCGGAGCTATGCCGTAATGTTGCGCGATCATGTAGACGTTTCCGGCAGTCGGCAGGGCCGCAGCGGCGATCATCACGCTGGCGGCGTAGCGGTCGACGGGAAAGATCAGAAGGGCCGCCACGGCCACCGCGGCGGGGTGAAGAACCAGTTTGCAGAATGATAACCAGCCAGCGACCTGAAGTCTTTCGGCGGACTTGGAGGCCAGCGACGCCCCGATGGCAAAAAGCGCGCCCGGGGTTGCGGCGCCGCCGAGGATCGCGACAAATTCATTCAACGGCCCTGGAATTGGGATCTGCAGGGCGGACCAGATTAAGCCTGCGGAGATCGAAACGATCATCGGATTTTTCAGAAGTCCAAGCCCGACGGTCCGCAGAACTTTGATGGAGACACGACCATCGCGCGAGCCGGTGATCAGGATTACGATCAGGCTGCCGAACACGATGAGATCAACCGCCAGAACCATCATCACGGGGCCAACGGATTGTGCACCCATCAGCAGGGTCAGCATCGGCAACCCGAGGAATCCCACATTGCCGATTACGGCACATTGTGCCTCCACCGCGGCTTCCTCGATCCCACGTCTTCGCAGCAGGGCAACTCCTGTGGCAACTAGGTAAATCAGGAGAGTTGCGCTAAAATAGGCTCTAATAAACGGCCAATCGAGGATTTCACTGAAGGACAGGTTGGCTGAAAACCGAAACAGCATCGCGGAGAGGGCGAAGTAGAAAACAAACTTCGTCAGGTACGCTGTCGCCTCCTCGGAAAAGAACCGGGTGCGCCCTGCCCCATAGCCCAATGCGATGATCGCAAAGAAAGGGACCGTTTTGAGGAAAATCTCCAACATGTGAACGCTGCTAGCATGCCCATGTC
>JABDPP010000031.1 GCA_013042765.1 Litoreibacter sp. | reverse complement strand
TGGGGACCCAGGTGGGTGCCTATACGCAGGTGGATCTGCCCATGAGCCGTTCCGACATTGCCGATTTCCTCGGCCTGACGACGGAGACGGTCAGCCGCACGATCACACAGCTGCGCAAATGCGAGATCATCGCGCTGGAGAATGTCCACACGGTGGTGGTTCTCAAGCCGCGGGCGCTTGTGGCCATGGCCGAGGGCGACTGAACCCACAATAAACTATCCGGGAGAGGGGAGGAGGCTGCTTTCGGCAGCCCCTCCCGCCTTGCGTTCTGGTTTTCATGTTTCACTGAAAAGAGGGCGCCGGGGCTCAGTAGAGCCCGTCCTGCAGGATATGGCTGTGTCCCAGCCCCTCCAGGCCGCTGGCGATCTGGTCGGCCACGCGCGGATGCGACAGCAGGTAGCGCGCGGTGGGGCCTTCCTGTCGTTCACGGGCCAGCTCGAGAGCCTCCTGCCACTCGCCGGCGGAGAAATCCCCGCGGCCGACCCACATCAGCGCGACCAGTTCGATCCGGTGATCCTCGTCCATCGCCTCGATCTCTTCTTCGAGCTCTTCGAGCAGCAGATCGCCTTCGGTTTCCTGCAGGGTCATCGGCCGTTCGTCATCTGACGCGTTGCCGCCGATCTCGGGCATGACCTCGCCTTCACGGCCCATCACGGCGCGCAGCTTGTCGATCAGGCGGCGCATGTATTCGGAATTGATGCTCAGTTCATCCATGCGGTTTCAGTCTCCGTTACGCGGTCTCTCAAGGCTCAGGCCAAAGCTCGCGGATCTCTTCGGGCAGGTTGGCCCGTACGTCATTGGTCTCCCCGCGCGAAATGCGCGCGTTGATCAGTCTGAACACGGTCTGGATATCCTGCGTGCCGCGATACTCCAGAACATCGCTTATCGTCTCCTCGATCGCTGCGACAAAGGAAGACAGTTTGCGGTCTTTGGAGGGTGTGTTCTTTGGCACCCAGCCTTCGTAGAACATACCGCGGATCAGCAGCGGCAGCTGGGCGGAGAACTGAGCCATCTCGTCATGGCTGATATGGTCGCGCACTTGCCGCAGCGTGACGCGCAACAGGCGCAGCGCGTCCTTGTGGTTGCTCCAGTCGAGCCTCTCAACCAGCTCGTTGACCCATTCATGGGTGAGCTGGGCGCTGTGGTCGATGATCTCGAGGCCTTTGGACGACATGATCAATCTCCTTTTGGGTATTCCCGGAAGCCGGCCCCGGCCCGGCGCCGGAGCTTTGCGGTCCCATGATGTACAGGGCTTAGGGCGTGCGCGTCTTGATAGGGATCAATTCAGGCAGCACGCATTGCTGGTAGCAAAGAGTAACCCCGGCAGGCCCGGCGCCGACGGGGCGGTTTAACATCCGGAGGACATATGCCATGGGTCTGAAAACCATCCTCGTCTGCCTGACGACGACCAACAATGCAGAGGCGCTGATGAAGGTCGCTTCGGGGCTGGCGCGCAAGCACAATGCACACCTGATCGGAATTCACGTGATGGAGGCGCTGCTGGTCTATCCCGGTATCGCCATGCATATGCCCGACCCCGCCTTCGCGAAATACAATGCCAGCCAGCGCGAGGAGGCCGAGGCCATTGAAAAGGTGTTTCGCAAATATACCGACAACGAGGACTTCGTCGGTGAATGGCGGATGTTGAAGTCAGAATCCGCCTCCGCCTGCGACCGGATGATCGAAAGCGCGCGCGCGTCGGATCTCGTGATCCTCTCGCAGGAAGACCGTGAAGGGGAGCGTGTGGATCAGGCTCATATCCAGGCGCGCGTGATCCGCGAGAGCGGGCGTCCGGTGCTGATGGTGCCAACGGGTTTTGACGGTGACGAAATTGCCAGCAAGATCGTCGTGGGCTGGAGTGCCACGCGCGAGGCCACCCGGGCGGCCCATGATGTGCTGGAAGTGGCCCAGCCGGGATCCGAGATCTTCATCTTGCGCGCGCAGTCTCACACAAAGGACGATCTGGAGGATTTCACCGCCAACGAGATGGCCGAGATGTATGATCGCCACGGTCTGAAGGCGACCATCATACACCGCGATACCGATGGTCAGCGGGTCGGTCATATCCTCAACAAGGAGGCGTTCGAGCAGGGTGCCGACCTGATCGTGACCGGGGCCTTCGGGCATTCACGGACCTATGATTTCGTGATCGGGGCCGCCACGCGCGATTTGCTGAGCTACGCTGAGGTGCCCGTGCTGTTTTCCAAGTGATGAGGTCGCGCTGGCCCGGGGCGGGCGTTCAGTTCTCGCCTTGGGTGATGTCGCCCCAGATTGGCAGGTGGTCGGACGCCATCCGGGCGAGCGGGCCTTCTTCGACACCCGCATTGACCAGTTTCAGCCCCGGCGAGAGCGCGAGGCGGTCAAGGGCGGCCACCGGGCGGGCGGCGTGGTAGGAGCGGCCCGGCGCGTGGATCGCGTAGGTCTCCGACAGTGGCTCGAACCCCTTGGAGCGGGACCATTCGTTGAAATCTCCGATCACGACACTGGGCGTGTCGGCGTGCGTGTCCAGTTCCCGCGCAATGGTCTGCATCTGCTGGCGGCGGTGAAACCGGGTCAGGCCCAGATGCACGGCGATCATGGACCAGGTCGCGGAGCCGTTGAAATCGACGCGGACCGCGCCGCGCGGCTCAAGGCCGGGCAGGGTGAGCCGCGAGATGCCGGTCACCCTCGTGCCTTTGCGCACGAGGACCGCATTGCCGTGCCAGCCAAGGCTGACCTCGTTGGTGGCCACAGGGACAACTTCGAAATCGGTTTCCTCTTCGATCATGCGGTGCGCGATCGCGGCGGGTCGATCGCCCAGACGGCGGTCGGCCTCCTGCAGGGCGATGACATCGGCCTCCAGCGCATTGACGATCTTGAGAAACCGGCCGCGATCGCGGGTCTGGTCAAGACCCCTGAGTTTGCGGATATTGTAACTGGCCAGCCGGATCGGCTTCGCGCTTCCGGGCTTTGATCCCGTCGCGTTTAAAACGGGTGCTTCTGGTTGGGAAACGTGCTGCATATTCCCTAGATAGGGGCGCTGTGGCAGAAATTGAACAGGTGGAGACGGAACGGCGAAATGCTGCCGCTGGGAAAACATGGTCTGATCGCCCGGGTGATCTGGGTCACGCTGGTGATATCAGCGCTGTTTGCGCTGGTGGTCGGGCGCTGGCCGCTGGCTTTTGTTTCGCTGGCGACGCTGTGCTTGTCGGTGGCACCGCTGATCCTTGCAAGTCGGCTGCGGATCACCCTGCCGGTGCCGTTTCTTGCGGCCACGACGATCTTCATCTTCGCCTCGATCTTCATGGGCGAGGCGTTTGATTTCTACGAACGGGTCTGGTGGTGGGATCTGGCGCTGCACGGCGCCTCGGCCGTGGGGTTCGGCCTGTTCGGGTTTCTCTTCGTGTTCATGCTGTTCGAGGGTGACCGCTTCGCAGCCCCCGCCGGAGCGCTGGCTGTAATCAGCTTCTGCTTTGCCATCATGGTCGGCAGCATGTGGGAGATATTCGAGTTCACCATGGATCAGGTCTTCGGGCTGCATATGCAGAAATCCGGCCTCGTCGATACGATGTTCGACCTGATCGTGAACGCCTTCGGGGCACTGATCGCGGCGGTCAGTGGCTATCTTTACCTGGTGGGGCGCTCCTACGGGTTTCCGGGCAGCCTGATCGAAGAGTTCGTCCGGCGCAATCGCCGCCTCTACCAGAAATCGAAGCAGCGGTTTCGGAAATAGCTCAGGCGTGCGCGTTTCGCGTGACCCGGCTCAGTCCTCCTGAATGCTCCGCAGATATTCTGCGATGGCCAGAACGCGACCCCGCACGATCAGTTCGGAGCTGTAGAGGCCGGCCTCTTCGGGGATCGAGTTCCGGAACATCGCGCCCCAGACCGGCATCTCTGAGCCATGTCCGCGCAGGCCGGTGCGCCCGTCGATGATGTGGATGATGTCGAGCATCGGAAAGGTGCCACCATTTTGCGCCGTGATCGCCGTGAGGCCCGGCACTGCGACGGTCAGAAGGTCGGCCAGAGCGCCCTCGCCATTGCCGGATTCACCGTGGCAGATGGCGCAGGCGTTGAGGTATTCGCGCCGCCCGACATCGGGTTCTTCGGCTGCGAGAGGCAATGCGATGGCCCCCGCAAGGAGCGTCGCCATTAGTGAGGTGTAAAGATGTCTGATCATTGTGCCGCCCTCCTTTTGCGACCGGGCTTACTGCATGTTCCGGACCCGGTCCTCCCGGTCCGGGGTCATTTCTGTTGCAGGCTCTCGACGTAATCGGCCAGTGCCAGCAGATCCACAGGTGTGGGTGTCAGGACGCCGTCTCCCAGATCGACGGGCACCAGATTGCCTTCGAGGAAATCTCCGAAGCGCGGCATCGATGCGCGTTCCAGCGTGGCGCGGTTGTAGCCGTCGATCGTGCTCATCACCGAGATCCGCGGGAAGATGCCGCCATTGCGCATTGTCAGCGTCGTCAGGTCAGACGGTTTCGGAGACAAAGCCGCGGCCATCGGACCGTCGCCCGTGCCGCTGGAGCCGTGACAGGCGGCGCAGTTCTCCGAATAGAGCCTGCCGGGATCGGGCTGGCCGGGAAGCGTGCAGGCCATGATCACGACCCCGAGG
>JABDPP010000030.1 GCA_013042765.1 Litoreibacter sp. | reverse complement strand
AACCAATGCCGCTTGCGCACCTTCCGCCCCCCGGCAAGTTGCTTCTTGTAATGGCACGCTCCAATCGGTTGGTCCGAGATGAACCCAACAGCACCCGCTTCCTCCAACGCTTCGATCTTGGCGGCGTGCCAGGGCTTCTTCCCGTCCATTAGCCAGCCCTTGGGCATGACCCAGCGACCGGTGTCGCGAGAGGTCACCATGAGCCCCCGTGACTTGCCCTTCTTGTCCCAGTGGACAGGCAGAGCGGCAATCTGCTCGGCGATCTCGGGACCTTCGTTCATGTCAGAATTGCCTTACCGAATATGGAAAGTCGCAAAAGCCCCGGATACGCAGTTGCATGCGTTGCTGTCTCGACGCGCGAAACATTGGGACAACTCTGGCGGTCCAATTGGCAGCGTACTGTGGGCATTTCTAAAAAATTCACACCGGTTTGGTGATTTATGCAACAAAATAATTGCGTTTCTGCGGTAAACACCACAGTTTTGCCCCTACTGCCAACAGGAAGGTGTGATGTCAAAAGCGCGTACGAGTGAGAAGCCCCTTGAGAAAGGCCGGGCACGTCTCAAGAAAACCGAACGGCGGCGACAGATCCTTTTGGAACTGAAGTTGCGTCCGCACGTACGTATCAGCGAGTTGTCCGAGCGCTTCAACGTCTCATCGGAAACCCTCAGGCGCGACTTCGATGCACTGGCGGATGAGGGCCTGGTGGCCCGCGCCCATGGGGGTGCCACGGCGCCGACACAAGGGCACTACCCCAGCCTGGACGAACGGGCCAACGCACGCATCGAAGAGCGCGAGCGAATTGGGCAGATGGCGGCTGATCTCGTGCAGGACGGCGATACGGTCATGATCGATTCCGGAGCGACCACGATCCAGATGGCGCGCGCTCTGGCCTTCCGCGGAACGCAATGCACGGTGATCACCAACTCTATTCCTGTCGCCATGACCATCGGCCACGGTGCGCCCGAAGTGCTGTTGTGCCCTGGCGAATACCTCGCCGCAGAATCGGCAGTGATCGGAACAGAGACACTTGAGTTCCTGGCGCGCTTCAACGTCGATCATTGCATGATCGGCGCATCCGCGCTTTCGACCGAGGGCCCGTCCGAGACAGTCCGCGGCTTCGCTGCGGTCAAGCGTGTCATGGTGCAGCGGGCGGCGAAACGGCACCTTTTGATCGATTCACACAAATTCGACCGCAGAGGCCTGGCGCAGGTCGGCGATCTTGCAGGTTTGGACACTATCATAACTGATACGCGCCCCAAGGGAGACCTCTTGAGCGCGCTAGACGGGGCCGACGTTGAAATTCTTGTTGCTGAATGACCAATCTGAAGAAAAACTAACCGAAAAAAACGAACGACAGAAAAACTAACCGCGGCAAAGCAAGCCGCATGACTGGGAGAACACTATGAAATTCGATATCAAACTTCTGATCGGGGCGTCTGCCATTGCGCTCATGTCGCTTGGGACAGCCGCTTCGGCGCAGGATTGCCCGCGTGGCGATCTCGACGAGCGTTTCTGCGACGCAGATGGCGACCTGATCGCCGACATCCCGACCGATGCCTCGGAGCAGCTCGACCCCGACACGTTGATTTTCGCCTATACGCCTGTCGAAGACCCCGCCGTCTATAAGACCGCCTGGTCGGATTTTCTTGAACATCTTGAAGCCGAGACAGGCAAAGATATCGTCTTTTTCCCGGTTCAGAACAACGCAGCCCAGATCGAGGCGATGCGTTCAGGCCGCCTGCATATCGCAGGTTTCAACACCGGCTCGAACCCGCTGGCCGTGAACTGCGCCGGCTTCCGACCCTTTACGATCATGGCCTCGAAAGACGGCAACTTCGGCTACGAGATGGAAATCATCACCTACCCGGGTTCGGGCATCGAGAAGGTGGAAGACATCAAGGGAAAGCAGTTGGCCTTCACGTCGCCCACCTCGAACTCGGGTTTCAAGGCGCCTTCGGCCATCCTGAAAGGTGACTTTGACATGCTTCCCGACCGCGATTTCGAGCCGGTCTTCTCGGGCAAACACGACAACTCGATCCTGGGCGTGGCCAACAAAGACTACATGGCGGCTTCCATCGCGAACTCGGTGAAATCGCGGATGATTTCACGCGATGTGATCGAGGAAGACGATGTCGTCACGATCTATAAATCGCAGACCTTCCCCACCACGGGCTTCGGCACTGTTTATAACCTGAAGCCCGAGCTGCAGGACAAGATCCGCAATGCCTTCTTCAGCTTTGAATGGGAAGGCACCACGCTTGAGGCCGAGTTTTCGAAGTCGAATGAAGGCCAGTTCCTCGAGATGACCTACCAGGAATTCTGGGAAGTTATCCGCAAGATCGACGCAGCCAACGGCGTATCCTACGCCTGCGAGTGATCCTTCGATAATCTGGCAGGCCCGAAACGGGCCTGCCACACTGCCGCGTTAGGGGCTTTCTCATGCTGCGCCTTCAAGAACTTACAAAAACCTACAAAACCGGTGATCAGGCGCTGAAGACGATTGATCTGGACGTGCCCAAGGGTCAGGTGCTGGCCCTGATCGGGCCATCGGGCGCGGGCAAGTCGACCATGATCCGCTGCATCAACCGGCTGGTCGAACCGACGAGTGGCGCTGTCCTTTTGGATGAAACGGATCTGACGCGACTCGGCTCGGGCGGGCTTCGAAAGGCGCGTCGCGAGATGGGGATGATATTTCAGGAATACGCCCTCGTCGAGCGCCTGACGGTGATGGAAAACGTCCTGTCGGGTCGGTTGGGATACGTGGGGTTCTGGCGGTCATTTCTGCGCCGCTATCCGCAACCGGACGTGGACGAGGCCTTTCGGCTACTCGACCGCGTCGGGCTTCTGCACATGGCCGATAAGCGTGCGGACGAGCTGTCCGGCGGCCAACGCCAGCGGGTCGGCATTTGCCGTGCATTAATCCAGAATCCCAAGCTGCTGCTGGTGGACGAACCGACCGCCTCGCTGGATCCCAAGACCAGCCGCCAGATCATGCGGTTGATTACCGAGCTCTGCCAGGAACGCGGGCTGGCCGCGATCATCAACATCCACGATGTGGCGCTGGCACAAATGTTTGTCCCCCGCGTCGTCGGCCTGCGCTTTGGCGAGATTGTCTACGACGGGCTGCCAACAGGTCTCTCACCGGACAAACTAACTGAGATCTACGGCGAGGAAGACTGGGAAGCGACCATTGAGAAGGTCGAGGACGAAGATGACGACATCGAGGCTGCGGAATGAGCCACCGCGAGCTGGACGATATGCTGGGAAAGGGCTGGCGGAAGCCGGCCTTCGTCAAGAATGCAACTCTTCGCTGGACGCTGCTCGCGGGCTTCGTCACCTATATGATTGCGGCCTTCATGACGATCGAGGTCGATTGGGGCCGGGTTTACGACGGTCTGGACCGGGGGTGGGCCTTTGTCCTGGCCTTCACCAGTCCGGATTTTATGTCGCGTTGGAGTGACATCTGGAGCGGCCTTCTGGAAAGCATCGTGATGACCGTTGCAGCCTCGGTTGTGGGCATCCTGATTTCGATTCCCATCGGTCTGGGAGCCGCTCGCAATATCGCACCATTGCCCGTCTACGTGGTCTGCAGGGGCATCGTTGCAATCAGCCGTGCTCTGCAGGAGATCATCGTGGCCATCCTTCTGGTCGCCATCTTTGGCTTCGGTCCTTTGGCAGGCTTCCTGACGCTCTCCTTTGCCACCATCGGCTTTTTGTCCAAACTCCTGGCAGAAGACATCGAGGCGATGGACAAGGTGCAGGCCGAGGCTATCAAGGCCTCCGGTGCGCGTTGGGTGCAGTGGATCAACTACGGCGTGCAGCCTCAGATCATGCCGCGCCTGGTGGGACTTTCTATCTACCGCATCGACATCAACTTCCGCGAAAGCGCGATCCTTGGTCTTGTTGGCGCGGGCGGTATCGGCGCGACACTGAATACGGCGTTCGACCGCTATGAATACGACACGGCGGCAGCAATCCTGATCCTGATCATTGGGATCGTCATGGCGCTGGAATACCTCTCCGGGATCATTCGTGCGAGGGTTCAGTAATGCCGGTTCTAGAGCACGAGGGCACGCAGATCTGGCGTCGCCGCACCACCGGGGAAAACCTGATCCGCTGGTTCGGCTGGCTTCTAGGCGTGGCGGTCTTTTTATATTGCTGGCAGATCATCTCTGCCTCTACCACATGGTTTTTCGTCTGGGACGCGCCGCGCATCGCCGACGACATCTGGACGCGCGCGACACCGCCCAAGTGGGAGTACATAACGCAATTGGGCCGCCCGATCTGGGACACGCTCAACATCGCGACACTCGGCACGCTGATCGCGCTATTTCTTGCCGTGCCGGTCGCCTTTCTGGCCGCACGGAACACCACCCCCTCGACGCTGTTTATCCGACCCCTTGCGCTTCTCATCATCGTCTCAACCCGCTCGATCAACTCGCTGATCTGGGCGCTCCTTCTTATTGCCATCATCGGCCCGGGCGTCTTCGCAGGTGTCATCGCCATCGCCATCCGATCGATCGGTTTCTGCGCCAAGCTGCTCTATGAAGCCATCGAGGAAATCGACCACAGCCAGGTCGAGGCCATCACCGCCACCGGAGCAAGCCGCTGGCAAGTCATGGCTTACGGCATCGTCCCGCAAATCCTGCCGGCCTTCGCGGGCATCGCTGTCTTCCGCTGGGATATCAACATCCGCGAGTCCACCGTGCTGGGGTTGGTCGGCGCAGGCGGCATCGGGCTGCAGCTTTCGGCCTCTCTCAACGTGTTGGCCTGGCCGCAGGTCAGCCTCATCCTTCTGGTCATTCTGGCGGCTGTTGTGATCAGCGAATGGGTCTCGGCCAAGGTGCGGGGAGCAATCATTTGAGTGCAATCTCCGCCGAGGAGGCCTTTCAGGCGTACGAAGCGGTGCGCCATCGCCTGCCGGATGTTGCGCCATCCGAGCAGAGTTATCGTCAGGCCGAGACGCTGGAGCCGCTCGCCGATGACTTCGACGTTTTCCTGCTCGACGCGTTCGGTGTTCTCAACATCGGCGAGACCGCCATCCCCGGCACACGGGAGCGTATCGAGACCTTGAAGGCTGCCGGAAAGACCGTTCTGGTCGTCTCCAATGCGGCTGGGCTACCCCACGCCGCGCTGATGGAGAAGTACACCCGTCTGGGCTATGATTTTGCGGCCGAGGACGTGATCACCAGCCGCGCGACCCTGCTGGCGGGGCTGAACGGAAAGCGCGGGTTCCACTGGGGTTTGATGGCGACCCGAGACGCTGGTCTTCGTGATCTGGAAGGTCTGGAGCTGACCTACCTTGAAGAAGATCCCGCGCCTTACGCCGCCGTGGACGGCTTTTTGATGATCGGCTCCGCCGCATGGACCGAGGCCCGCCAGACCCTGCTGGTCGCGGCACTGCGGGACCGCCCGCGCCCGGTGCTGGTTGGCAATCCCGACATCGTCGCACCCCGCGAACATGGCTTCTCGACCGAGCCGGGATATTTCGCACATCGCCTGGCGGATCAAACCAGCGTCTCACCGGAATTCTTCGGCAAACCGTTCACCAATATCTTTGACCTTGCCTTCAAACGGCTTGGCCCCGTCGACAGGTCGCGTGTACTCATGGTTGGAGACAGCCTGCACACAGACATTCTGGGCGCGCGGGCCGCCGGGGTCGCCTCGGCCCTGATCTCGGATTATGGGTTTTTCGCGGGCGCGGACACTGCGGCCGCAATCTCGCAGGCGCGGATCGTGCCGGATTTCGTCGTGAACCAGCCATGAGTGCAAGGATTGCCTTCGATCTGGATGGCACGCTCATCGACAGCGCGCCCGATATCCAAGGTATCGCCAACGCGGCTCTCGAGGGGGTAGGTGCGGCGCCGATCACACTGCAAGACACCCGCAGCTTCATCGGAGAAGGCATTGGCGTATTCGTCGCCAACATGCACGCCGCACGTGGCATCCCGGACAGCGAACAGCAGCGTTTGCTGGAACAGGTCGTCGTTACATTCGACATTCCATCCTCCATAGTATTGCTCGACAGGTATTCGCCAGGGCAATGACGAGGCTGCCAGTTAGTCCGCTCGAAAGACCCAGGAATTCGATGGCGAGAACTACCGCGACCGCGAAGGTCCAAAAAGCAATGAAGTATACCCAAGTTCGGCGGGCATGCCTCGCCAACTGACGTAACTCGTTGTCAGAAAGCGGGTCGGGGCTGGTCATGCTCTGCTCCAAACTCCTTAGCAAGGTTCACGACACCACCGCATGTTGAGATGGGCAAAGTCCGGACAGCGAGAGTTCGAACAGCCGTCAAGTTAGCAAGCGCGACGAACATCCGCTGCGGCGGGCAGTAGCGCAGCATCTTGGTAGTCTCTTGAACGACATCTGATGGCCGAGAGCATTCAAATCGGTAATTGGTCGAAGGTCGGCTACGTCTGCAGAGCGGACGTTCACCCTTCGCCGCGTGTAACAGTCCAGCAGCCCAACCCGGGCGCTCGAAACAGCAGTCCGCGACCCGGACACCCCCTACTCGGACAGCTGCCGCAGCCCCTCTTCGACCAGTTGGCGCTGCGGGGAGTCTTCCGGCAGGTTGGCGGTCAGCACGCGGGCGCGTTCCAGGGCGTCGCGGGCCTTTTCCTCCTCGCCCAGCACCATGCGGGCGCGGGCCAGTTGCAGCCAGCCCTGCAGGTCGTCCGGTGTGCCCTCCAGCCGCTCTTCAAGCCGGGCGACCATCGAGCGGATGAAGTCCATGCGGTCCTCGGCCGACATCTCCGAGGCGGCCTCGATCTCCTCTTGCGAGGGGACACGGGCCACGCCCGGAAGCTCCGGAAAGCTCGGCAGGCTTGCGGGCGGCAGGCCCAGCGTCGCGCCGATGCGGTTGGCCTCATTCAGGAAGACCTCCATCCATGGCGCGGGTTCGGATTCCTGTGCGATCCGGTCAAGCAGCATTTCGCGGGCCCGGGCGCCCTCGCCCACCTGCTCGACGGCCAGCGCGTTGTAATAGGTGCCGGCGGGGTTTAACGGGTCCAGTTCGATCGCGCGGTCGATGGCGGATTGTGCCTGCGGCGTGACGATGCCGTTTTCAGCCGCGATCAGAGCCTCGGCAAGTTGCGAGAACACCGCCGAGGTCGCATCCGGGCGGATCGCCAGCCGCGACCAGGCAAAGGCGCTGTCGCGGTAGCGGCCCATATTCATGTAGGTCCCGGCCAGAAGCTCCCAGCCACGGGCCTCGCCGCCATCGGGCTCCTGCTCCAGCCGCGCGCGCAGCTGGGCGGTGAGCTTGTCGAGGCTCTGGGCGTCTTCGCGCTCTGCGCTTCGCTCGGCGAAGGGTTGGCTCTGGATCCCCGGATTGCCGGTCAGCGTGTAGATGCCAGCGGCACAAAGCGGCACCAGCGCGGCGGCAGCGAGCAGCACCCAGGGGTTTTCGGAAGCTCCCTTGCTGCGCCCTGCCCCGCGGGAATTGTCGGCCGCGAGCATGCGGCGCTCGATCTCGACACGCGCGGCCTTGGCCTCGGCGCCCGAAATCAACCCGCGTTCGGCATCGCGGTCGAGCTCGCGCAGCTGGTCGGCAAAAATTGCCAGCGCGCTTTCGGAGCGCTCCACAGCGGTACCGCCCTTGCGCAGGAGCGGCCAGAGGACAAACAGGGCAGCGACGAGCGCCAGCAGAAAGCCGAAGCCGAGAAACATCATGTCGGGTCGCGGTCCTTGTCGTCATTGAGAAGTTTCGTCAGGGCTTGTTCTTCCTCGGCCGAGAGGCTCTGGTCTTCGGCCCGGACCCGGCGCGGACGGCGCGCCAGTACCCAGAGCGCGGCACCGCCACCAACCCCGAGGATCACGAAGGGCGCAAGCCACAGTGCATAGGTCGAGGGTTTGAAGGGCGGCTTGAACAGCACGTAATCGCCGTAGCGCGCGACGAGGAAATCATAGACCTCCTGATCGCTGTCGCCAGCCGTCAGCCGCTCGCGGATCAGGATCCGCAGGTCTCGCGCCACGCCAGCGTTGGAACTGTCGATCGGCTCGTTCTGGCACACCACGCAGCGCACATTGGCGCTGATCGCGCGGGCGCGCTCCTCAAGCACCGGGTCGGCCAGAACCTCGTCGGGTTCCACCGCCCAGAGCGGCGCGGCCAGCACGATCAGGAAGGCGGCAATCAGGCGCTTCATGAGCCGACCTTCGCGGCGTCCAGCGCCTCCTGAAAGCGTCTCTGGCCATCGCCGACGATCGGGCCTGCAAACCGGTGCACCACGGTGCCATCCGCGTCGATGATGAAGGTCTCCGGCACGCCCGAGATGCCCCATTCAATGCCCGCGCGGCCGCTCACATCGGCCCCGATGGCCGAATAGGGATTGCCGAGGTTTTTCAGCCAGCGCGCGGCGTCCTCGGGCTTGTCCTTGTAGTTGATCGCCACCAGCCTGAAGCCTTGCTCGCGCTGCATGCGGGTCAGCACGGCATGTTCGGCCCGACACGGCCCACACCAGCTGGCAAAGAAATTGACCAGCGTCAGCTCACCTGCATCTTGCAGGTCTGTCTGGCTCAGGCCGGGGCTTTCGACCCCCTCCAGAGGGGGCAGATCAAAGACCGGCACCGGCTGCGAGACGAGGACCGAGGGGATTGAGGAGGGATCACGGTCGCCCGACAGGCCCCAGTAGAAGAAGCCACCCAGTATGGCCACGATCACGATCGGCAGAAGGGTCAGAATACGTCGCATCACGATCGGCAGAAGGGTCAGAATACGTCGCAT
>JABDPP010000029.1 GCA_013042765.1 Litoreibacter sp. | reverse complement strand
CCATGCTTTTGGAGGAGTGTGTCATGACATCCAAGACCGCAGGTCCCACGCCACCGGACAATCTGACGCCGCAGCAGCGGGCCATGCCTAAGGTCAATAAGGTGACTGCGGGTGATATCACCGCGTCGCTGAAGGCCGGATTTTCCGACTTTCTGGCGCGCCCCGTCATGAGCGGCTTCTTCGGCCTGTTCTATGCGGTTTTCGGAATCCTGTTTGTTTGGTGCCTGGTCTGGCTCGGCAAGATCTGGATGATCATTCCTGCCGCAGTCGGCTTTCCGCTGGTCGCGCCTTTCGCCGCCGCCGGGCTTTATGAAATGTCCCGCCGGTTGCAGAAGGGGGAGAGTTTCGGTTGGTCTGAAATCCTCACCGTCATGGCCAATCAGCGCAAACGAGAGATGGGCTGGATGGCCTTTGTCACGCTGTTCATTTTCTGGATTTGGACTTACCAATTTCGGACCGTGCTGGTGATCGTCCTGCAAGATTCATCCTTTTCGGATTTAGACGGTTTTTTGAGCACCGTCTTCTTCACACCGGAGGGCTGGACCTTCCTTGCTATTGGCACCTGCGTCGGCGCAGTTCTGTCGGCTGTCCTGTTCTCGGTGACCGTCGTCGCCATGCCCATGCTGCTCGACCGGGAAACGAATTTCGTTTCTGCCATGTTGATGTCTATTCGCGTTGTCACGGAAAACCCGGGGGTCATGCTCACCTGGGCGGCGATCGTCTCGGTCACCATGCTGTTGTCGCTGGTTCCGGCGTTTCTGGGTCTGATCTTCACCCTGCCGATCCTTGGCCACACCACATGGCATCTCTATCAGCGGGCGGTGCCACCAGCAGAGGTGTGATCCTTCCAGCCATCACCGTGAGCAGCTGCTTGCTTTTTTCGTCCGCAGGCAAGAAAAGCTCAATTCTCAGGACGTCGAGGAGCAAGTCCTCGGGCGCACCGAATTGAGCAATGGTAGTAATCCGCGACAGGCGGATATCGCCGATCCTGAAGACGGCCGGAGTAACCGGGCCGATCGATTCATAGGATCCGATCCTCTTTGCCGGTCGGAGCAGGGTGGATCCTGTATACGATTGGGTCGAGAAGCCTGCCCGCCGCAGAACTCACTTTGCTCTCATTGGCCGAGTTTTTGCTAGGTCCGTTGAGGGCTCTTGGCTGCCGTTTTCTGCAGAGCACACCCAAAGCTTCTGAACTTTGGCTCAGCAAACAAAGTCGAAATTGTATCTAGGCAACACCTAGAAACATGTATGGTTAGCTTGGTTCTCGTTTTGCAAAAACTCTTATTCACTCTCGGCGATCCTGCGAATAGGTAATACCCTGCGCCCTAATCCACAAAAGGACACGATCATGTCAGCAAGAAACTCTGTAGTGTTGTTTTCAGGGTTAGTGTTTCTGTCGGGTTGTGTCCCTGACCCCAGAGCCTATGAGACTGAGCCCGTCGAGCTAAATACAGAAAAGGGTGTTGTTACTTGCCAATTGTACACCAGAGACCGCGTCCTTTGGGACCGTGCAATTAATCGACCCAGCAATATGTCACTTGAAGAGGCTGACGAAATTTGCCTGGCAGAGGGTCGAAGGCAGCAACAGTCTCAGTGATCAAGTCTGAGTTAACCAAAGTCCGACGCGTCCTACCAGCGCCCACGTTGCCTTTGACTTCTAACCAAACGGTCAGATTTTTCTGACGCCGAAAAAACATTCGTTAGATTGGGCTCAAAGCTCAAATTCGGAAATACAGGTCAGACGTCAATTGAGCCGCGTGGCTGGCAGTCTCGCATTCTACGAAGATTCCCAACGGTCGGATCGGCTCACTGTCTTTGTCAGATCGCGAAGTGTCGCAACAAATGATGCGGGAAACGTGGAATCCACGTAAGATCCCTTCAGTGTTGCCACACCCAACTTCGCAAGGGAGCCCCCCATGGTCCTCTACCCCCTCATTGAGCTTCTGGAAGGACGCTGCGTAAGCCTGTTTCGCGGAAGGCTCGAAGAACCGCAGATCTGGCATGTCGATCCGATCGAAAAGGCCTGCGAATTTGCGCAAGCCGGCGCGGAGTGGATCCACATCACCGATTTTGATGCGTTGCAGGGCGATGAGCGCAACGAGGAGACCATCCAGGAGATCATCCGCACGTCCAGCGCCTCAATTCAGCTCGGTGGGGGCTTCCGTTCGATTAAGCGGATCGAAGACTGGATCGACGCGGGTGCGGGTCGGATCGTCATCGGCACGCTTGCCATTCAACAACCCGATCTCGTCAAGGAAGCCGCACGGGCTTTCCCGGGCCAGATCGTCGTGGCCGTTGACGTCTACAAGGGGCATGTCGCCAGTGAGGGCTGGCGCGGGAAGAGCGCGCTTGAGCCGAGCTTGGTTCTCAAGGCATTTGGAGAGGATCCCCT
>JABDPP010000177.1 GCA_013042765.1 Litoreibacter sp. | reverse complement strand
GGCCATGGCCGCCCAGAATGCACACGAGGCCGCCCGCACCGACCCGCTCACCGGATTGCCCAACCGACTGAGCTTCCGCGAAACGCTGGACCACCTGCTCGCCGAACAACCACACTCCGTGCATTTGCTCTATCTCGACATCAACGGGTTCAAACAGGTCAACGACACCATGGGCCACGCCCAGGGCGACATTCTCGTGCGCAAGCTGGCCGGGCGGCTGCGCAATTGCCTGCCCGAAGGCGCCTTCCTCGCCCGGATCGGCGGCGATGAGTTCACCGCGATTTTCACCGGCACGCAGGCCGAAGACGTCATTACCCGCTTCGCCGAACGGGTCCAGATCGCCCTCGCCCACCCTTTTGATCTGCTCACACGCCCGTTCCACCTTGCCGTAGCCATGGGTTACAGCCATGCCGACGGCCCTGGAATCTCTGCCGAAGAACTTGTGCGCCGTGCCGACGTCGCGATGTATAAAGCCAAGGAAACAGCGCGAATGCGTCCTCTGAAATACAGCCCCGGGATCGAACCGGACCGCGACGAGGATCTGCGCATCGAATGCGCCATGCGCGAAGCGCTGACCGCAGGGCGCGAGTTCTCCGTCGTCTTTCAGCCGATGCGCGACGCACGCTCCGGCCACGTCATGCGGGCCGAGGCGCTGGTGCGCTGGCACTCCGCCACCCTCGGCGAGATTGGTCCAAACGTGTTCATCCCAGTGGCCGAGCAATCGGGCCTGATGCGGCTTCTGGCCCTCTGGGTCATCACCGAGGTCGCCCGCAAACTCACCGGCCGCCCGGACTTGCGCATCAACGTCAATATCTCACCCCTGCAGGTGATCGATGACAGTTTCGTCGAGGAGATGTCACAGATCCTCTCGGGCTTCGGCATCGCGCCGGGGCGGGTCGAGATCGAGCTGACCGAAGGCGTGATCGTTCCCAATGCCGAAGGCATGGCGCGAGCGCTGCGCGACCTCAAGGCCCGCGGCCACTCCATCGCGCTGGATGATTTCGGGACCGGCTTCTCCTCACTCGGTTACCTGCGACAGGTCGATTTCAACACGCTGAAAATCGACCAGAGCCTTGTCACGCAAGGCACCCGCTCCCCCCGCGAACGCGGCATTCTGGAGGCCGCGATCAAGATGGCCCGCGCGCTCGATCTCGAGATCGTCGCCGAAGGGGTCGAAACCGCGACGCAAGCCAATGTGCTCGCCGCGATGGGGGTCGATCTGTTGCAGGGTTATTTCTGCGGCGAGGGCGTCCGCTTCGACGACCTCCCTGCCCCCGCGCCCCAACCCTGCAAACCACCTGCCCCGACCGAACAGCGCGCCCGGCACCGCACCGTTACAAGCGCCTGAACACGGGGACACACAAGCCCGGTCAGATCCGCACAGGGCACACGGTTTTTGTTGACCTTTCCGCGAAACTTGCGATGTTAGCGCTAACATATACTCCCAAGTGCCGGAGAAACAGCCATGACAGTCAAAGTTGCCATCAACGGGTTTGGCCGGATCGGGCGCAACACCCTGCGCGCGATCATCGAGAATGGGCGCACCGATATCGAGGTCACCCATATCAACGACCTCGGCCCGGTCGACACCAACGCGCATCTTCTGCGCTTCGACAGCGTCCATGGCCGCTTTCCGCACCCGGTAACGGTCAAGGAAAACACGATCGACGTGGGTCGCGGCCCGATCGAGGTCACAGCCATCCGTGATCCCGCCGACCTGCCTTGGTCAGGCGTGGATGTCGTTCTGGAATGCACCGGTATCTTCACCAGCCGCGACAAGGCGGCGCTACATCTCGAAAACGGTGCCTCGCGCGTGCTCGTCTCCGCCCCCTCGAAAGGCGCCGACAACACAATCGTCTATGGCGTAAACCACGACACGCTGAGCGCGGACGACATGATCGTCTCCAACGCCTCCTGCACGACCAACTGCCTGGCCCCCTTCGCGGCGGTGCTGAACCGCAATATCGGCATCACCAAAGGCTTCATGACCACGATCCACAGCTATACAGGCGACCAGCCGACGCTGGACCGGATGCACAGTGATCTCTACCGTGCCCGCGCGGCCGCGATGAGCATGATCCCGACCTCCACCGGCGCGGCCCGTGCCGTGGGCCTCGTCCTACCCGAACTTGACGGCAAGCTCGACGGCGTCGCAATCCGCGTGCCCACCCCCAATGTCTCAGCCGTCGACCTCACATTCGAGGCCGCGCGCGACACCA
The DNA here is from genome assembly GCA_013042765.1 of Litoreibacter sp. Classification (GTDB taxonomy): domain Bacteria; phylum Pseudomonadota; class Alphaproteobacteria; order Rhodobacterales; family Rhodobacteraceae; genus Litoreibacter. The sequence goes on along the minus strand of JABDPP010000177.1, from coordinate 4,866 downwards.
GCACCGAAGAAATCAACAGCCTCATGGAACAGGCCGCGAAGGGTCCGATGAACGGTATCCTCGGCTATACCGACGACAAGCTCGTCTCGATGGATTTCAACCACGATTCGCATTCCTCGGTCTTCGCCGCCGATCAGACCAAGGTCCTCGACGGCCGCATGGTGCGGGTGCTCAGCTGGTATGACAATGAATGGGGTTTTTCCTGCCGTATGGCCGACACCGCCGTGGCCATGGGCAAGTTTATCTGACGCCTGCGCCCAGCCTCTCTTTCATTTCTCTGAAAATATCCCCGCCGGAGGCATGGAACCTCACGCCCCGGCCATGGTAACGCTGCGGCCAAAGACGAAGCTGGCGAACCGAACGGAGATCCCCATGGCCTGGAAAACCCTCGACGACATGAGCCTTGACGGCAAACGCGTGCTGGTGCGCGTCGACATCAACGTGCCGGTCGAGGACGGAAAGGTCACCGACGCCACGCGGATCGAACGGATCGTGCCTACCATCAAGGACATTCAGGCAAAGGGCGGCCGCCCCATCCTGCTGGCGCATTTCGGCCGTCCCAAGGGCCAGCGCGTGCCGGAAATGTCGCTCCGCGTGACCGTGCCTGCACTGGAAGCGGCACTGGGCCAGCCCGTCACGTTCATCGACGGACAATATGGCGCCGCCGTCGCCGCCATGGGCCCTTCGGACGTGCTGCTTCTTGAAAACCTGCGCTTCAACCCCGGTGAGGAAAAGAACGACGAAGGCTTTGCTGAACGGCTCGCCACGCTGGGCGATATATATGTCAATGACGCCTTCTCCGCCGCCCACCGCGCCCACAGCTCGACCGAGGCACTGGCCCGGCGCCTGCCCGCCTGCGCGGGCCGCCTGATGCAGGCCGAACTGAGCGCGCTCGAAGCCGCGCTGGCCGTTCCCGAGCGCCCGCTCGTCGCCGTGGTCGGCGGCGCCAAGGTCTCCACCAAGCTCGACCTGCTCGGCAACCTGGTGGAGAAGGTCGACCACCTCGTGATTGGCGGCGGCATGGCCAACACCTTCCTCGCCGCGCAAGGCATCGCCATCGGCAAATCCCTGGCCGAGCGCGAGATGACCGACACCGCGACCGCAATCCTCGAAAAGGCGAAAGCCACCGGCTGCGCGATCCACCTGCCCGCCGACATCGTCGTGGCGCGCGAATTCAAAGCCGGCGCCGCCAGCGAAACGCTGCCTGCCGACGCCTGCCCCGAGGACGCGATGATCCTCGACGCAGGGCCTGAGACCGTGGCCTCTCTCAAAGAGGTGTTCGCCTCCTGCCGCACGCTGATCTGGAACGGCCCGCTCGGCGCTTTCGAGATCCCACCGTTTGACGCGGCCACCAATGCCGCCGCAACCGCCGCCGCGGAACTGACCAAGGCCGGAAAGCTGATTTCCGTGGCCGGCGGCGGCGACACCGTGTCGGCGCTTAACCAGGCGGGCGTGGTCGGCGACTTCTCGTATATCTCGACGGCGGGCGGCGCGTTCCTCGAGTGGATGGAAGGCAAGACCCTGCCCGGCGTCGCGGCGCTCACCGAAGAATAGCGCCGTTAGCGCCACCAGAATTGCATCACCCCGCGGGGATGCGTAGAAGAACGCTGAAAACAAGAGAGGGTCCGGACATGTCGACATCAGAGCAGGCGCAAAAAATGACAGAGGGTCGGGGCTTCATCGCCGCGCTGGACCAGAGCGGCGGCTCCACCCCGAAGGCCCTGCGCCTCTACGGGATCGAGGAAGACGCCTACAGCTCTGACGCCGAAATGTTCGACCTGATCCACGCCATGCGCAGCCGGATCGCGTCCTCGCCCGCCTTCACCGGCGAAAAGGTCGTCGGCGCGATCCTGTTCGAAATGACGATGGACCGCATGATAGGCGGCAAACCTTCTGCCCAATATCTCTGGGAAGAGCGCGGCGTCATCCCCTTCCTCAAGGTCGACAAGGGCCTGATGGATGAAGCCGACGGCGTCCAGCTCATGAAGCCGATCGACGGGCTCGACGCCCTGCTCACCCGCGCCAACGCGGCCGGGATCTTCGGCACCAAGATGCGCTCGGTCATCAACGCCGCCTCGCCCACCGGCATCGCGGCCGTCGTGGCCCAGCAGTTCGAGGTCGGCAAAACCATCCTGTCGCACGGGCTGATCCCGGTCATCGAGCCGGAAGTGACCATTTCCATCGCCGACAAGGCGCAGGCCGAAGACATCCTGCTGGCGGAGATCACCAAGCAGCTCGACGGTCTCGATGCCGGCCAGCAGATCATGCTGAAACTCACCCTGCCGGAGACCGCCAACCACTACAAATCGCTGGTCGACGATCCACGCGTGATGCGTGTTGTGGCCCTGTCCGGCGGCTATTCCCGCGAGGAGGCCAATGCGCGCCTTGCGCAGAATACCGGCGTGATCGCCAGTTTCTCCCGCGCCCTGACCGAAGGCCTGTCGGCCCAGCAGAGCGACGACGAGTTCGACGCGATCCTCGCCGCCACGATCGACAGCATTTACGCGGCCTCCATCGCTGGCTGAGTCTTCGACGCCGCAATAAGTTGCTTTTCCAGCAGAAATTTCACTTTAGGGGATTCACAAAGCGAATCACCTGTGAGATGATTCCCGAAGTTCACCCGTTAAGAGGTGGCAGGAGAGGCACGTTTCATGAGCGGATCGCGGACATCCCCCGGACTGGCACCGTTGCTGATTTGCACGGTCCTTTTCAGCGTGGGAGCCTATTTCACCTTTGCCGCCGTGCAGGGCGATTTCGGAATTTTCCGCCGCGTACAGGTCGAGGCGGAGATCGAGATCCTGCAGGCCGAACTGGACCACCTCGATGGCCGCGTCAGCGAGATGCGCAACAAGACGCGCCGACTCTCGGATGGTTACCTCGATCTTGAGCTGCTCGACATTCAGGCGCGCGACGTGCTTGGACTGATGCGCGCGGACGAGATCATCATCCGCTAAGCTTCTGTTTTCCAAACACCTTAAGAGCTAGTTCCGCCATTCTGTCGCGGCACAAAATTCTTTCGTGAAATTTGCGCGCAGCTCTGTTATAAATTCGTTTAACGTTAAACTATTTCCGAATCCGAAGGGAAATCCTGCCGTGGCCGCGAAAAAAACCTCCCGAAAACCGAATGTATCTAAAGAGGAACTGCTTTCCTATTACAAGGACATGCTGCTGATCCGGCGGTTCGAGGAAAAAGCAGGCCAGCTTTACGGCATGGGCCTGATCGGTGGCTTCTGCCACCTCTACATCGGACAGGAAGCCGTTGTTGTCGGTCTCGAAGCTGCCGCCGAAGAAGGCGACAAGCGCGTGACCTCCTACCGCGACCACGGCCACATGCTGGCCTGCGGGATGGATGCCAACGGCGTGATGGCTGAGCTGACCGGCCGCGAAGGCGGCTATTCCAAGGGTAAGGGCGGCTCCATGCACATGTTCTCCAAGGAGAAGCATTTCTACGGAGGCCACGGGATCGTCGCAGCGCAGGTGCCGATCGGCGCCGGGCTCGCCTTTGCAGACAAGTATAATGACAATGGCCGCGTGACCTTCACCTATTTCGGGGACGGCGCCGCCAACCAGGGTCAGGTCTACGAGGCCTATAACATGGCTGAGCTATGGAACCTGCCCGTCGTCTTCGTGATCGAGAACAACCAATACGCCATGGGCACCTCCGTGGCCCGCTCGACCCACTCCCCTTCTCTGTGGGAACGCGGCGCCGCCTACGGCATCAAGGGCGAAGAAGTTGACGGCATGGACGTGCTCGCGGTCAAGGCCGCTGGCGAGAAAGCCGTCGCCGCCTGCCGCGCCGGCAAGGGCCCCTACATTCTCGAGGTTAAAACCTATCGCTACCGCGGCCACTCGATGTCGGACCCCGCAAAATACCGGACCCGCGAAGAGGTCCAGCGCATGCGGGACGAGCGCGACGCGATCGAACATGTCCGCGACCTGCTGCTGACCGGCAAACACGTGACAGACGATGACCTCAAGGCCATCGACAAAGAGATCAAGGCGGTCGTGAACGAAGCCGCCGAATTCTCGAAAGAAAGCCCTGAGCCCAGCTTGGACGAGCTTTACACCGACATCTACGCAGACGCTTAAGGGGATACAATAACCATGGCGACCGAGATTTTGATGCCCGCCCTCTCCCCGACGATGGAAGAAGGCACGCTTGCGAAATGGCTTGTGAAAGAGGGGGACGACGTCTCCTCCGGCGATATCATCGCCGAGATTGAAACCGACAAGGCGACGATGGAATTCGAAGCCGTGGATGAAGGCAAGATCGGCAAGATCCTGATCGCCGAAGGCACAGAAGGCGTTAAGGTGAATACCGCCATCGCCGTGCTGGTGGAAGAAGGCGAGAGTGCCGATGACATCGCCGCGACGCCGGCCCCCGCGCAGGAAGCAGCAGCCCCCGCGGCAGCCGAAGCCGCCGCACCTGCCCCGGCACAGCCCGTCGCGGTTTCCATTCCGGAAGAGGCCGACATCCCCGCAGGCACCGAAATGCGCAAAACGACCGTGCGCGAAGCTCTGCGCGACGCGATGGCCGAAGAGATGCGCCGCACGCCCGAAGTGTTCCTGATGGGCGAGGAAGTGGCCGAGTACCAGGGTGCCTACAAGATCTCCCAGGGCCTTCTGGACGAGTTTGGCGCCAAGCGCGTGATCGATACCCCGATCACCGAGCATGGTTTCGCAGGTATCGGTGTGGGTGCTGCCTTTGGCGGCCTGAACCCGATCGTGGAGTTCATGACGTTTAACTTCGCCATGCAAGCCATTGACCAGATTATCAATTCTGCCGCAAAGACACTCTATATGTCGGGCGGTCAGATGGGGGCCCCGATGGTGTTCCGTGGTCCCAATGGTGCGGCGGCCCGCGTG
>JABDPP010000017.1 GCA_013042765.1 Litoreibacter sp. | reverse complement strand
CTGCGCGTTCGGCCAGTTCGGTCAATTGGCCAATCTGTGCCTTGTCGAGCCGCCCAATGGCACGCACCCGCGCCAGCGCGGTTTCCCGCACGAGCATCCAGTTGTTCAGCAGGTCTGGATGGGAAACGAGGAATGGCGCCATGCCAAGACCCGTTGAATTGCCAATACCCAGATGTCGTTTGAGATCCCGGTCAAGCACTGCCCCGCCCACGTGTTCGACGAGGTCATGGGTGAACCCGCGGATCAGCCAGACGGTCAGCATCTCCGCCATGAAGGGGCCGTCGAGGCCGGGGCGGTCCGCAATGACGCCCCGATCCGCTATGCCGAACTTTCCGTTGCCATATACGGCTGTCGTGCGCATCAGGTAGCCGATATCGCCGATCAGTTTGCGGTCGGGCTGCGCGCCCGATTTCAGCGCCTCGACCACATGCGCAAAGAGCCGCACCGATTTGTTGGCGCGGCTCAGAACCAGCTCGCGATCGCTGAATCGTCCCGCCTCCTGCAAGGGCGCGTTTTTCTTCAGCCGCGCGATCTCGGCCGCATCCGGAACTCCATCGTAGAGCACATAAGTGCTGTCCCAGGCCTGCGCGATCACCCGGTCGGTGCGCTGGTCCGGCGGCAGGTCGTTGGAAAAGGCGACCAGAGAATAGGTAAACCCGCCCAGATCGACCGCATAGACCGCATGACCGAAGCCCTGTGCATCAATCTCCCAAACGGGCCGCGTGACCTGCGCACCATCTGCCGCCAGTTTGCGCATAAGTGTGCGCAGGAAACTCAGGCGTGTCGGGAACATCGCGCCCATGCGCGACAGCCGCATCACCTCAGAAGGACTGCGCAAGGGCACCTGCGGGGGGAACGCCGCGTTCATGTCTGCGCTCCGAAAGAGGCGTCGTAAAATCTCAGCCAGTTTTCGCCAAGGATGCCGTCGGCTTCCACTTGCGAAAACCCCGCAGCCCTAAGTCCGGCTTCGAGGTTCGGAAAATCGCGATTATCGCGAAACCAAGTGGGTTGCGGAGGAAAACCCGGAGCGATTGCCGAGCCTTCCCCGTAATCCATCTCCTTCGACCAACGCCCGTTGCGCATCCACGTCACGATACTGTCGGGCTGGTCTTGACAAAGATCCGATCCGATCCCGAGGTTTTCGGCGCCATAGCGCGATGCGGCCTCGGCGATCATCTCACAAAAGCTGTCCAGCGTGCAGTCCGGGCCGCCCTTCAGGTGATGCGGGTAAAGCGAAAATCCAAGCATACCACCTGCGTCTGTCAGGGCCCTAAGCACCTCGTCGGATTTGTTTCGCAACGCGGAATGCCACCAGGACGGGTTGGCATGGGTGATCGCAATCGGACGGGTTGAGGCATCGATGGCCTCCAGCGTGGAGCGATCTGCCGAATGGCTCATATCGACGACCATACCGACGCGGTTCATCTCGGCCACGGCCTGCCGGCCAAACCGGGTAAGACCGGTGTCATCCTCCTCGTAGCACCCCGTCGCGAGCAACGACTGGTTGTTATAGGTCAGCTGCATGAATCGAACACCCAGCTGATGGCAGATCTCGATCAGGCCAATATCCTCCTCAATCGGGCTGGGATTCTGAAAACCGAAAAAAACGGCCGTACGGCCCGCGGCCTGCGCCCGCCGCACATCCTCCCCGGTCTGCCCGCGAAAGATCAGCTCCGGGAAAATTTCGAACCAGCGGTTCCAGGACTCAAGATTGAGTACAACCTCACGAAAACTCTCGTGATAGGCGATGGTGACATGCACGGCATCAACACCACCTTCGCGCATCTCGCGGAAGATCTTTTCCGACCAGTTTGCATATTGCAGATTGTCGATCCGAGGGGCCGCCATGCCTTACCCTTGCGCCATCAATCTCTGAAAGCAAGCGAAAGCAACTGCGCGCCGCACTGATCTTCATTTCTCCACAAATATCCCCGCCGGAGGCGGAAGATTGCAGGCCCCGCTCAGAAATCGACAGCGGTGTATTTGGTGTCCATGTAGTCTTCGAGACCCTGGCTGCCGCCTTCCTTGCCGAGACCACTTTCCTTGATCCCGCCAAACGGCGCCTCCACCGTCGTGATCAGGCCCGAGTTGATGCCGATCATGCCGTATTGAAGACCCCCATTGAGCCGCATGATCCGGCCGATATCGCGGGTATAAGCGTAGGCGCAGAGGCCGAAATCCGTATCGTTGGCCATGGCGATGGCCTCCTCTTCGGCTTCGAACCGGAATACAGGCGCGAGGGGGCCGAAAATTTCCTCCTTGGAGAAGCGCATGTCCTGAGTGGCGTTTGTCACGATGGTCGGCTCGAAGAAAGTGAGCCCCTTGGGGTGACGACCGCCGCCCAGCACGATCTCACCGCCTTTGTCGGTTGCATCTGACAGAAGCTCTTCAACCTTCTCCACTCCCTCCATATCGATCATCGGGCCTTGCTCGACGCCAGCCTCGCGCCCGTCGCCAACCTTCATCTTGGCGGTCTCGATCTTCAGTTTTTCAACGAAGGCATCATAGACCCCAGCCTGCACATAGATGCGGTTGGCGCACACGCAGGTTTGGCCGGCATTACGATATTTCGAGACAATCGCACCCTGCACGGCGGCATCGAGATCAGCGTCATCAAACACGAGAAAGGGGGCGTTGCCGCCGAGCTCCATCGACACCTTTTTCACGGTATCGGCGGACTGGCGGATCAGCTCCTTGCCGACCTCGGTGGAGCCCGTGAAGGTAACCTTGCGCACCGCAGAGCTTTCCATGATCGCTCCGCCGATCTGACGGGCCGAGCCGGTGACAATGTTCACCACGCCTTTGGGGAAACCAACCTCTTCACAAAGGGCTCCCCATGCCAGGCCCGAATAGGGGGTTGCAGTCGCGGGCTTGGCCACCACGGTGCAGCCCACCGCCAGTGCCGGGCCGACCTTGCGGGCAAGCATCGAGGACGGGAAATTCCAGGGCGTGATCATACCCACGACGCCCACGGGATGTTTGGTCACAAGGATGCGACGATCGCCACCGGGTGCCGGCACGATCTCGCCCTTGGCGCGGCGCGCTTCCTCGGCGAACCAGCGGATATAACCCGCTCCGATCGTGATCTCGCCCTTGGCTTCTGCCAGCGGCTTGCCCTGCTCCACGGTCAGAAGCTCGGCGAGGCTGTCGCGATTGTCCAGCAGCGCGTCATGCAGCTTCCAGAGCAGATCTAGGCGCTCAAGAAGCGGCATCGCAGCGAAGGCCGGAAACGCAGTTTCCGCCGCAGCAATTGCGCGTTTCGTTTCTGCAGCGCCACAGGCCGGAACCGACCCGATTAGGTCTCCGGTGGCGGGAT
>JABDPP010000176.1 GCA_013042765.1 Litoreibacter sp. | reverse complement strand
GGCCATGGCGGCCTGACGGAAGATCTCTTCCTTGCGCTCCTCGGTCAGGGCGACGGTGATCGAGCCGCAACGCTTGAAGCCGGTGGCGACCCCTGTCTCTGCTTCGAGGCTGCCGTAGAGCTCCTGCGAGTATTTCGCGAGCTTCGTCATGTTGGCGGTCGCGCGCAGCTGCGCGATCAGCCCGGCGGCATGCCAGGTTGTGCCAGAGGTGAGCTTCTTGCGCTCCAGAAGGACGACGTCCTTCCAGCCGAGCTTGGCCAGATGATACGCGACAGAGCAGCCGATAACGCCACCCCCGATAATCACGACACGGGCCTGCCCGGGAAGCTCAGCCATCACGACACTCCTTTGAAACGCCTTGCAAGTTCATGGATATGGGCGGGGCCAACCTCGCAGCAGCCTCCGACGATGCTGGCACCGCTGTCGACCCAGCCTTCGGCAAAATCGGCATAGACCTCGGGCGACAGGTCCTTGCGGACCTTCAGGACATCAACCGTCGCGCCGATCGTGTTGAACTCTTCGGCAATGCTGACGAACCCGTTGGCATATCCGCCCGTGGGAATGCCTGCTTCGGCCAGAAGGGGCAAAGCCTTCGCCACGGCCTCGGGAGCTGAACAGTTCACAAGGATCGCCGCCGGTTCGAACTCCGCAAGAAGCGGCAGAACATCGGTCACCGGCTCGCCGGAGCGCAGTTTCGTGCCATCGTCGTCATCGACGGAGACTGACAGCCAGGCCGGCTTATCAGTTACGGCAACGCCCATCAGACCGCCACGGGCCTGGTCCACTGACGACATCGTCTCCAGCAGATGCATATCGACGTAACCGGCCTGTTGGCGGGCCAGATCGGCGTAGATCTCCGCCGCGCGTTCGGCCGGGGGGGCCTTGTCAGGCTGATAGGAAAAACCGATCGGGCCGAGCGAACCTGCGATCTGGCCGCCGCCGTTTGCGTCGCGCGCCTCGCTGGCAAGCGTGCAGGCACAGGTCATCAGAGCCTCAAGCTGGTCGCCTATATCGTGATGCTCCAACCGGTCGGGCAGCACGGAATAGGTATTGGTGGTGGCAATATCGGCACCGGCCTCAAAGTAGAGACGGTGTACATCGCGCACTAGTTCGGGCTCATCGAGCAGGAACTGCACCGACCACAACCCCGTGGGGTTGCGTCCTGAGCGGGCCAGAAGCTCCTGGCCCATGCCACCGTCAAGAATCGTTATCGTCATGGGTAAATCTCTTTATACTTCGCCTGGTAGGTCGCGATCATGTCCGCCTCAGTCGCGCCGTCGTCGTATGGTGGCGTCGCGAGGGGGAGGCAAGTCGAGATTTCAATGATCACCAGTGCGCCGATTCGATCTGCGAGATCACCCCAGGCAGAAGACCAGTTGCCGATGAGTTCCGCAAAGCCGGAAGCACCGCGTTCGACCACTCGCGTCCGTCCGCGAAGCCGCGCTCCCTTGCGTTTGAACGGATCGACAAAGACGACCTCAAGCTCAGGCATGTGATCGAGATTGGAGCGCGTTCCCGGCGAACGGATATCGCCATAGGCAATGGTCTGGTCGTCAAGCACCAGGAACGTCCCCTTGGGAGAGGCCGCGGGCCGTCCCTCAGATGTGACTGTTGCGACTACGCCGAGGGGGAAAAGCCCTATCAGTGTCTTGACGCCAGCGGGGATCACGCGCGCAGTCTTTCGTTATCGGGATCCCACAGCGGTGCGTCGGACTGCACCGTTGCCTTGACCCGTTCGCCGTAGATCTCGATCTGAAGCTCGGTGCCGGGTTGGGCCAGTTCCGTCTTGATCATCCCCAATGCAATTGAGTGATTGACGCGGTATCCCCATGCGCCCGAGGTGGTTTCACCCACCACCGTATCGCCGTCCCAAACCGTCGACATATAGGGTGCGTCATGGCCGTTGGCCTGCACCGCCATCGTGACGAAACGCTTTTTCGAGCCCTGCTGCTTCTCGTTCAGAAGCGCGCCCTTTCCGGGGAAGTCCTGCGGCTTGTCGAGCTTCACGAAACGGTCCAAACCGCCTTCGAGCAGAGAGTAGTCGGTCGAGAGATCACCCTTCCACGCGCGGTATCCCTTCTCGATCCGCAGGCTGTTGAGCGCATACATCCCGAAGGGTTTCGCCCCTGCTGCCAGAACCGCCTCATAGAGCGCGGGAATATTGGCATTGAGCGCGTGTATTTCCCAACCAAGCTCGCCCGCAAAGGAGACCCGTGCCAGCGCGCAATCGACCCCGTTGACGCGGGCCGCCTGATGGCTGAGCCATGGCAGAGTAAGATCGGCCTCGGTGTCCATCGCCTCGAACAAGTCGCGCGCTTTGGGGCCACAAACGATCAGGGTCGAATACTCGGTGGTGTGATCGCTCAGGCTAACGCCGTCGGGCAGGCCATTGGCGAGCACGTCGCGGTCATGCCACTGGGCGGTTGCCGCGGTGATCAGAGTGAAGTGATCTTCCGCGTGGCGCAGCACTGACATCTCGGTCAGGATCCGGCCCCGGCTATCGGAGAAATAGGCGAGGTTCATGCGACCCACTTTCGGAAGACCCCCGGTGATCTTGCCGCGCAGGTATTCAGCCGCCCCCTCACCGCTGAGATTGAAGCGGGAGAAGCCCGGCAGGTCCAGCACCCCGACCGCATCGCGCACGGCCTCGCATTCTTCCCGGATGCGCGGCTCCCACGGGCCGGACCGGGCCCATGTTTCGGTCGTTTCGAGCGAGGTGTCATCCCCCGACTGCGCGAACCAGTTGGCGCGTTCCCAGCCGTTATAGGCTCCCATCACGCCCCCCAGCTCGAGCACCTTGTCATGCACGGGAGAGAGCTTCTTGTCGCGGCCCGCCGGCCACTCGTGATACGGGAAGTGCATAGCGTATTCGTGGCCATAGACCTCCATCGCCTTCTGGTGACAGTAATCCTGATCGGTGTAATCGGTGTAGCGGCGCGGATCGACGGCCCACATGTCCCATTCGGTTTCGCCCTCGGTAATCCATTCGGCCAGCACCTTGCCGGCCCCACCGCCCTGCGTGATGCCGAAGGTGAAGACACAGGCCTCGTAGGCGTTCGGCACACCGGGCATCGGGCCGATCAGCGGCAGTCCATCCGGGGCATAGGGGATCGGGCCGTTGATCACCCGGCTGACGCCTTGACTGCCGAGGAGTGGCACCCGTGCCATCGCATCCTCGATATACCATTCCAACCGGTCGAGATCGTCGGGATAGAGCTGGAACGAGAAATCCTCAGGCATCGGATCGTCCGGCGTCACCCAATGCGCCTTACAGTTGCGCTCGTAGGGGCCAAGGTTGAGGCCGTTCTTATCCTGACGCAGGTAGTAGGAAGAATCCACGTCGCGCAGAAGCGGCACCTTGCGGCCGTTTTCCTTGGTCCAGGCAGCGAGTTCGGGGATCTCGTCGGTCAGGAAATACTGGTGGCTCATCGT
>JABDPP010000010.1 GCA_013042765.1 Litoreibacter sp. | reverse complement strand
ACATCAGGAAAGCTGAATCAAATTCATAATAACCATAATGATTATTAGTCAGGTAAGTCCCACGCCTCACGAGGCGCAGATCAAACCGACCGAAAAGCGGGATGTCGGGTCGGATCAGATCTCGCTCATGATCTGGGCTTTCGCCTCGGCCAGCAGGGTTTTCATCTGGGCGCGGATCGTTTCTTCGTCGGATTGGTCGCCGAGATCCTGAGCGATCTTGCGATAGACATCCTCGTCACCAGCTTCTTCGAAATCGGATTTTACGACTTCGCGGGCGTAGGCCTCCGCTTCGTCGCCCGATTTTCCAAGAAGCTCGGCGGCCCAAAGCCCCAGAAGCTTGTTGCGGCGCGCCTCTGCCTTGAACTGCATTTCTGCGTCATGGGCAAACTTGGATTCAAAAGCATATTCGCGATCGTCAAAGGTGGTCATCGGGTTCTCCGTAAACTTAAGCCTGTGCTTCACAATATGGAGATCGTCTCCGCCCGCCACAAGCCCGTTTGCGAGGCCAGTTGTCTGGCGCGGGCAGGTGGCTTATAGGCAGACATACAATCCGCCCAGGGGTGAGTCCCCGAAGCGCTCATCCCGCAAGGGGTTCCGAGGAGATGCCGATGGCACGCCGCAAGAAGATTTACGAAGGTAAAGCTAAGACCCTGTTCGAGGGGCCTGAGCCGGGCACGCTGGTCCAGTATTTCAAGGACGATGCGACTGCGTACAACGCCGAAAAGCGCGATGTGATCGAGGGCAAGGGCGTCCTCAATAACCGTCTGTCTGAGTATTTCATGACCGGTTTGTCCCATATCGGTGTGCCGACCCATTTCCTCAAGCGTATCAACATGCGCGAACAGCTGATCCGGGCGGTCGAGATCATTCCTCTGGAAGTGATCGTGCGAAACTATGCCGCGGGTTCGATGGCCAAGCGGATGGGAATGGAAGAGGGTACGCCCCTGCCACGCCCGATCGTCGAGTTCTCCTACAAAGATGACAGCCTCGGCGATCCGCTGGTGCCTGAGGAGTATATCATAGCTTTTGGATGGGCCTCGCAGCAGGATCTCGATGACATGGTGGCGCTGGCCCTGCGGGTGAATGATTTCATGTCCGGTGTGATGTATGGTGTTGGCATCAAGTTGGTCGATTTCAAAATCGAGATTGGCCGGCTTTATGATGGCGACTACCAACGCCTCGTGGTTGCTGATGAGATCAGCCCTGACAGCTGCCGTCTGTGGGACATTGAGAGCGGCCAGAAGCTCGACAAGGATGTGTTCCGCCGCGATCTTGGCGATCTGGCGGATGCCTACGCGGAAGTGGCGCGCCGGCTTGGCGTCATGCCCAACACGGCCCCACAGCCGTCGAAGCCGACCCTGATCAACTGATGTTCGGTGCCCTGAAAAAACTGATCTCACGGCGTGACAGGGGCGCCAGCACTGATCTGGGCGATCCCGGAACAGCCGCCTCCAACACAGCGGTTCGCTTGCACCTGTCTCGTCAGGGTGATCTTGGACTGACCTCACGGATGGTTGCCCATTACATGTACCCTGACGCGGGGTTGAGCCTGGGCCCGCGCAGCCACGTGGCAGATATTTTCGCCGGGATCGACGGGGCGCTTTCGGACGCCCATGAGCGCAACGGCTTTGTCTTCGAACAAAAATGCAATCTGCACCCCGACACTTTCGACGTGTTTACGGAGTCGCTCCGGCGCGATCTGATGGAGTTGGGATGGAAATATGACGGCTGGGAATGCGCCGTGATCAAGGAGTAAGAGAAAATGAAAGCACGCGTCCATGTCATGCTGAAAAACGGTGTGCTCGACCCTCAGGGCGAAGCGGTGCGCCACGCTCTCGGCGCGCTTGGTTTCGCCGGGGTAGACGGTGTCCGCCAGGGCAAGGTCATCGAGTTGGATCTGGCCGAGACCGAAAAGGACAAGGCAGAAGCTGCGGTCCGTGACATGTGCGAGAAGCTGCTCGCTAATACTGTGATCGAAAGCTACACGGTGGAGCTGTCGTGATGAAAGTGGGCGTGATTGTCTTCCCCGGTTCGAATTGCGACCGGGACCTTGCCGACGCTTTTCGCAAGGCTGGCGCCGATGTGACCATGGTCTGGCACAAGGACACCACACTGCCTGTGGGCCTCGATGCGATCGGTATTCCGGGCGGGTTTTCTTTCGGAGATTACCTGCGCTGCGGCGCGATTGCCGCGCAATCGCCGATTTGCCGTGCCGTGGTCGATTTTGCCAATCGCGGCGGCTTCGTAATTGGCATCTGCAATGGCTTTCAGGTCTTGTGCGAAACTGGGTTGCTTCCGGGCGTGCTGATGCGCAATGCGGGTCTCAAGTTCATTTGCCGTGCCGAAGGCCTTCGTGTGGAAACCACGGACAGCCCCTTCACAAGCGCCTATTCAAAAGGCGACGAGGTGACCATCCCGATCGCGCATCATGACGGCAATTACTCGGCGGAGGCCGATCTGGTTGCCCGCCTGAAGGGCGAAGATCGGGTGGCGTTCAGCTATCTTGACAATCCCAACGGGTCTGCCGGCGATATCGCGGGCGTTCTGTCCGAGAACCGCCGTGTCCTTGGCATGATGCCACACCCGGAACGGGCTGTTGATTCAGCGCAGGGAAACACGGACGGTGCGGCCGTATTCACGTCTCTCGTCGGAGCCATGGCGACGGCGTAAAGCCGCCGATCACCGCGCTTGAGCATAGGCCGTCATGGGCCTAACCTGTGCGCATGACTGACGAAACCGATCTCGACCGTTCGACCCAATCCACCCAGCGGTCAACCTGGATGGTCCGTGGGATCGTGATCGCCATGATCGGTGCCGCGGTCACGATCGTTTGGGTGTCCAATACCTTTTTGACGGAACGGTTCACCGAGACGACGCGCAACCGCGCTGAACTGCGAATTGCGCTTTATGCCAACGCCATCACCAGCGAGCTGCAGCGAACCAAGGTCGTGCCACTTCTCCTGTCGCGCGACCCGGTCATGATTTCGGCGCTGAATTCCGATGATTTCTCCGCAACCTCGTTGCGATTGATTTCGTTTCAGGAAGAGATTGGTGCGCAGGCGATCCGGCTTCTCGATGAAACCGGCCGGGTCGTCGCGGCCTCTGATCGAGGCGAATTGGGTAAGAACCTGCGCTCACAACCGTTCTTCATCGATGCGCTGCGCGCCAATGATACTGTATTCAACAGCACGGAGCTTGATACCGGCGCCCACCTTTTTACCTATTCGAGGCGGATTGAATCAGAGAAGCAGGGCATCGGCGTCATTGTGGTCGAGGTTGACCTCAGGACGTTCGAATCCCGTTGGCGTTCTCCTTCGGAAGCGGTGCTGGTCACCGACAGCGAAGGCATGATCATTCTCGCAACAGATCCTGGCTGGCGCGGCAAGACCGTGGATGATGCCCTCAGTCAGCAGGCCCCGGCCTCGGCGCTTCGTCGCGCCTTCTATGCCACCGGGGACTATCTGGAGTTTGGCGAAGTGGATGCGTATCTCAGCGGCGAGGCAGTGATGCGAACCGATGGCAAGATTGCCTTCCGCGGTTGGCGGTTGACGACGTTCTCGAGTTACGCCTCGGTCCGGGAACGGGTGAATGGCGTCCTCGCGATCGAGATCATGGTGTTCTCGATCCTGCTGACGGTCGCCTTTTATCTGCTTTCGCGGCGCGCCTGGTCGCAGGCTGGCTTCTTCCGGCGCGAGAGCGAAGAACTGCGTGCCCTCAACCAGCGGCTGACCCGTGAGATTGCCGAACGCAAGAAAGTCGAGAAAAACCTCGAAGTGGCTGAACAGAGCCTGGCACAGTCACAGAAGCTCGCTGCGCTTGGCGAAATGTCCGCAGC
>JABDPP010000001.1 GCA_013042765.1 Litoreibacter sp. | reverse complement strand
GATTTCGACGTACCGCCGGTGAACACGGCCTCCATGCTCCTCGTTGGTGATATGGGCGACGCTGGTGCTCGGGCGGCGCAGACCGCGCCGGCGGGTCTGGCCGTCGGGGCCAGTTGCCGGGTTTGTCCACGCCCCCACTGCCCGGCGCGCCGGGAGCCGTCGATACTTCCAACCGGCTGAGATCTGCAAAGGACGGTGGCACGCGTTTCTGTGAGGTGCCGGGGGCTGTCTGCCCCCGCGGCGCAGGGCGCCGTCCCCCGAGGATATTTTCAGAGACGTGAAGTGCTGGCGCAATCAGGGCATTCCCGGCGCGTGGGAGTTTTTGACAGCGCTTAAAATCTGGGCATTACTGGCAGGCAGTCAGTCACTGGCCAAACTTAGGGAGGAGTTCGGCGCGTGGGGAAATCCGTTTTATTGATCGAGGATGAGCCCAATATCATCGAGGCGATCAGCTTTCTGCTGGAGCGCGATGGCTGGACGGTCCGGATCCACTCCGACGGGACCGGCGCGCTGGAGGCTGTCGCGCGCACCACGCCGGACGTGGTGATCCTCGATGTGATGCTGCCCGGGCGCAGCGGGTTCGAGATCCTGCGCGATCTGCGTATCAGCGAGGCCACGCGGGAGCTTCCGGTTCTTATGCTGACCGCGCGCGGCCAGACCAAGGATCGTGAGCTGGCCAAGACCTACGGGGTCAGCCATTTCATGACCAAGCCGTTTTCCAATGACGAGATGCTGCGGACGGTGCGGGCGCTCTCGGAGGGCACGCCGGTATGAGCCGGGCACGTGATGTCGTGTTTCTCGAGCGCAGGGTCTACCGCCACCGGCGCATGATTGACGCGGCGAAGATGTTGCCGATCCTGGCCTGTGTCCTGTTCCTGTTCCCGGCCCTCATCATCGATCGCGCGCCGGGAGAGGAACCCTCAACCGCGGTCCGGCTGGTCTATTTCTTTTTCGTCTGGCTTTCGCTGATCATGGTGGCCGCGACGACGGCGCGTGCCTTGCGGCGCGCGGGATCCGGTGAGCCCGCCTCCGATATGTCCCAGCCACAGGACGGAGCGCCGGACTGATGGTGGCGTTCAACACGCTCGTCTTTGTTGCCATTGCCTACGTGGTGCTGCTCTTCGGGATCGCCGCCTTCGCGGACAGGCGCGCGCGGCTTGGCCAGTCGCGCTGGCTGCGTTCACCGCTGACCTACACTTTATCGCTCAGCGTCTATTGCACCGCATGGACTTTTTACGGCGCGGTCGGCAGCGCGGCGCGTTCGGGGCTCGAATACCTGACGATCTATCTGGGGCCGACGCTGGTTTTTCTCGGCTGGTGGTGGCTGCTGCGGAAGCTGGTGCGCATCGGCCGGGCGGAGCGGATCACTTCCATCGCCGACCTGATTTCCAGCCGCTACGGGAAGTCCTCCTCGCTGGCCGTGGTGGTCACGTTGCTCGCGGTGGTGGGCAGCACGCCTTACATCGCGCTTCAGCTGCAATCGGTTACGCTGTCCTTTGCCGTTTTTGCTGATCTTTCTTCCGCGCCGGGTGCAGTGGGATGGCAGGCCTCCGATCTCAACCAGACTGCGTTTTTCGTGGCGCTCGGGCTGGCGCTCTTCACGATTCTGTTTGGGACCCGCAATCTTGATGCGAACGAGCGCCACCACGGCGTCGTGACCGCCATTGCCCTTGAGGCGGTCGTCAAGCTGATCGCGCTTCTGGCGGTGGGCGTTTTCGTGGTCTGGGGGGTAGGTGGCGGGATCTCTGATACGATGCGGCAGATCGAGGCCAGCCCGGTCGCTGATTGGCAGCCTGATGCAGGCCGCTGGGTCGGCATGACATTCCTGTCGGCAGCGGCGATCATCTGCCTGCCGCGTATGTTCCAGGTCATGGTCGTCGAAAACGAGGATGAGCGGCATCTGAGCATCGCAAGCTGGGCCTTCCCGCTCTACCTGCTCGCCATGAGCCTTTTCGTGCTGCCGATCGCGGTGGTTGGGCTGGCCGTGCTGCCGGAAGGATCCAACCCGGACCTCTTCGTGCTCACACTGCCTCTGGCGCTCGATCAGAGCAAACTGGCGGTGCTGGCTTTCCTGGGTGGGTTTTCCTCGGCCACGTCGATGGTGATCGTGGCGGCCATTGCGCTCTCGACCATGGTCTCCAACCATATCGTGATCCCGCTCTGGCTCGCGATGCAGAGCCAGCGCGCGACCATTTCGGGCGATGTGCGCAACGTGGTGATCCTGTCGCGGCGGATCTCGATCGGGGCAATCCTGGCGCTGGGCTATACTTATTACCGGATCACCGGCGGCACGGCGGCGCTGTCCTCCATCGGCCTCGTGAGTTTTGCCGGTGTGGCCCAGATCCTGCCCGCACTCCTTGGCGCGTTGTTCTGGCGCGGGGCGAGCCGGCGCGGCGCCATGGCCGGCGTTGTCACCGGGTTCGTGATCTGGGGCTATACGCTCTTTATTCCCGCCATTGGCCTTCTGCCCGATGCGATCGTGCAGCAGGGGCTCTTCGGCCTCGGCATTCTGCGCCCGCAGGCCCTCTTTGGGCTGGGGGGCATGGATCCGCTGGTGCATTCGATCTTCTGGTCGATCCTGCTCAACACCATCACCTTCGTGGTGGTCTCCCTGATCTCCTTTCCGACGCCGTTGGAGCGCCTGCAGGGGGCGAGCTTCGTCAATGTGTTCGACCGCAGCGCCAGTGCCAGCGGCTGGACCGGTGGCGAGGCGGAAAGCGAGGATCTGCTCGTGATGGCGCAGCGTTTGCTGGGGGGGCGCGAGGCGCAGGAGTTGTTTCAAGACGCGGCGCGCGCACAGGGGAAACTGGGGTATCTGCCTGATCCGACAGCGGAATTTGTCGATCGGCTTGAGCGGGAGCTGGCAGGCTCCGTGGGCGCCGCGACTGCTCATGCCATGGTCGGTCAGATCAACGGGCAATCGGCTGTCTCCGTGGAGGATCTGCTCGCCGTGGCAGACGAATCCGCCCAGATGCTGGAATATTCAAGCGCGCTGGAGGCCAAATCCGCCGAGCTGGAGAAAACCGCCCTGCAACTGCGCGAGGCCAATGCCAAGCTGACCGAGTTGTCGCTGCAAAAGGACGCGTTCCTGTCTCAGGTCAGCCACGAGTTGCGCACACCAATGACCTCGATCCGGTCATTTTCGGAGTTCCTGATGGAAGGTGATCTGGCGGTGGACGACCGGGGGCGCTACTCCCGCATCATCCATGATGAGAGCATCCGGCTGACCCGCCTTCTGGACGATCTGCTCGACCTCAGCGTTCTTGAAAACGGGCAGGTGGTGCTCAACACCCAGCAGGCCGAATTGCGAGACCTTCTGGACCGGGCCGAGGCTTCCGCCGGGGTCAATGACCGTGAGACAGGCAAACCGCGGCTGCGTATCCAGCGGGTCCGTGCGGGTGAGGCGATCCAGCTTAGCACGGATACTGACCGTCTGACTCAGGTCTTTATCAATCTGATCTCGAACGCGCAGAAGTACTGCGTGGCGGAGGCGCCGCAGCTGACGATTGCCGTGCGTGAGCAAGTCGACAGCATCGAGATCGACTTCATCGACAATGGCGATGGCATCCCCGAACGCCAGCAATCTGTAATTTTCGAGAAGTTCTCGCGCCTGTCCGATCAGGCCGCGGCGGGCAGCGCGGGGCTTGGGCTGGCGATCAGCCGCGAGATCATGCAACGCCTTGGCGGCACGATCGCCTACCTGCCGGGGCAGGGCGGGGCGGCCTTCCGGGTCAGCCTGCCGCGCGTCGGACAGCAACGGGCGGCCTGACGGCGCAAGGTGGCGGAGACCGGGTAACGCTTTTTCAGCATTTCGCGCCTAGCTTGCCGACAACGAAATGGCGAGCCGCGATGTGACAGACCCCGGAGCTACCCTGCGCAAGAAACTGAAACCGCGGACGCTGGCGCGCGGCCCGTGTTGTGACGTGCTGGAGGCGGAAGGGCCGGGCATTTTCCGCAAGACCGCCAAGTCGCTCCTGAAACTTGATCTGGTTGTCGGATCAAGTGGTGCGAAACGCCTGCCTGCCGCTGCGGCGCTTGCCGACCTGCCCGATCCCTGTCTTCCGATGATCGTGACCGCTCCGGGGGAACGTCTCGGGCTCTTTGTCCTGGACGGGGCGCTCGTGGACGGGCTGATCGAACAACAGCTTCTGGGCTATGTGGCGCGTGCGCCCAGGGTCGAGCGGCCTGTGACCCGCATTGATGCGGAGCTGAGCCGCGGTTTTGTGGCCGCGATCCTGAAAAGCCTGACGGTGGAACTTGTCGAGGAGCCGCGCGCCCGGGCCGTGTGCGGTTTCGCAACCCCGGTGATGGAAACCGACCGCGCGACACTGGACCTTGCGATGACCGCGCCCGCCTATGATGTACTCAGCCTGTCGCTGGACCTCGGGCCAGGACAAAAACAGGCGGAGGCCCAGCTCTGGTTTCCCGAGGACACTGATCCCGACGCCGAGACTCAGGCAGATGGTCCCACTGGCTGGCAGGCGCAAATGCGAGAAAACGTGATGGCCGCACCGCTCTGTGTCGAGGCCCGTCTGCCTTCGCTCCCGATCTCGATCGCGGAATTTGCGGGGCTGCAGATCGGATCAATCCTGCCCTTGCCAGCGGAGGCGTTGCGCGAGGCTGAACTGGTTGATGCCGTCGGCAATCAGGTCGCCAGAGGCAAGCTGGGTCAACTCAATGGCAACCGGGCATTTCGCATAGGGGCGATCTTGTCGGATCCGACCCAGACCGAAGCGGAGGTCTTGCCCGCCCCCGAACCGGCTGACTTGGCGGAGATCGACACGGGAATGGTAACCGGCTTGGATGCCGGTCTTGAGCTTGGCATTCCGGCTGGCGCTCCCTTGGACATGACGCCGGATTTGGGTCCGCCCGAAGATCTGCCAGAGATTGCCCCCTCGCCGATGAACGCCCCGCTGCCAATGCATGACGCGCCGGAGGACTCTTCGGAGCTGCCCGATTTTCCGGCCATGGCACAGGCAGATTTCCCCGTATCGGTTGAATGATCGGCCAGCCGCGCCATCCGGGAAAGAAACCGCCCCAAAGAAAAAGGGCGCCCGCAGGCGCCCTCTCCCAAAACTCTCGAAAAGCAGAGCTTAGCAGCTGTAGTACAGCTTGTACTCCATCGGGTGAGGGGTGTGCTCGTAGGCGTAAACCTCTTCCCACTTGAGCTCCATGTAGCCCTCAAGCTGGTCTTTGGTGAACACGTCACCGGCCAGCAGG
>JABDPP010000447.1 GCA_013042765.1 Litoreibacter sp. | reverse complement strand
CTGCCAGATCAGATCCGGCTTCATGCCCACGATGGAATAGCGCCCGCGCACCTCGCCACCGGTCACCGATTCCAGCACGAAACTGTCGCGCTGCGCGTCGGTCAGTTTCATCATCAGCGAGACCGGCGTGTCCAGATCGGCGACCAGCCGTGTATAGACCACCTGGTTCTCGCCCGCTGCGAACCGGGCTTCGAAATCCTCATATGCGGGGGAGAGGTTCATCGCCGCCTTACTGGAATTGCTGGTGGATCGCGTTGATCGCGGTCTGATCCAGCGTGATCCCGTGGCGCTGCTGCAGCGCTTGACCAAAGAGCTCGAACACATCAACCGCCATGCCCTGGCTGGCCTGATCGTCCAGCGCCGCGAGGAAGGTCTGTGCCTCTTCGCTGTCGAGATTGGCAGGCGAAATGTTGGTCAGCTCGACCAGAACAACCGTCGTGCCATCCTCCACCAGCGCCGTGCCGGAAGCGTCCAGACGGAAGACCTGTTCCAGAAGGCTAACAGGCGCACCCTCGACGAAGTCGTTGCGGGTGCGGTCGATCTCGGCCTGCGCGGTCAGCCCAAGAGCTTCCATCGCAGTGCCGTCCTTCATTTGCGTCTGCAGGGAGTCGCCCAGTTCCGACAGGCGGCGCTGCGTCTCGGTCGCGTCCCACGCTGCGGTCACCTCATCGCGGATTTCATCCAGCGACGGCACGGCTGGGTCAATCACCTCATCAAGCCGCAGGGCGAAAATTCCGCCATCGCTCAACTCGCGTACTTCCGGAAAATCTTCAACCGTGGCCTGCAGGATCTCGGCCCGGGCTTCGTCATAGGCAGCGAGGCTCTCATCGCCTTCGGCAAGCTCAGCGGAATAGTCCAGCGTACCGAACTGCATCTCGGTTTCCGTGCCCAGCTCTTCCAGCGTGGCGCCGCCGGCCAGAAGATCGTCAATTCCCTCGATCTGATCGAGAATGACGCGGCGTGCGCGGTCGGTTGTGGTCTCGGTGAGAAGCTCCGGACGGGCTTGCTCGAACGTGATCTCGTTGGCTTCCAGCACCGCGTTGATGCGGAAAAGCGCCGGACCGATCGAGGTTTCCACCGGGGCGCTGACGCCCGGCTCGCCAAGGGCAAATACAACCTCGGCCACCGCCGTGTCGAGGTCAGCCGCCGCCACTTCGCCCAGATCGACATCATCAAGTGTCAGCCCGCGCCCGGTGACCAGATCGTCAAAGCTGGTCTCTCCGGCCTCGATCTGCGCCTTGGCGGCCAGTGCGGCCTCCATGGTCTCAAAGCCCAGACGCTCGACGAGACGCCGCTCGGGTTGAATAAACTCCGCGATCCGCCCGTCATAGAGGCGCCGCAGTTCGTCTTCATCCACATCGATCGTGTCGAGCAGCATATCGGGAGACAGCCATGCGTAGGAGATCTTGCGGATCTCGGGCGTCAGGAAATCGTCACCATTCTCATCGTAATAGGCCTGCAACTGCGCCTCGGTTGGTGTCGCGTTCCCGGTAACAAGCAAGGCCGGATCAAGGGGCGCCCAACGGAAGCTGCGTTTCTCCTCGAGAAAGCCGTAAACCGCACGGCCATAGCCGGGGTTCGCGGTCAGACCGCCGGTCACCGCCTGCTGCAGGATCGCGCGGGCCGCGCCTTCGCGCAGCGACTCTTCGAACTCGTCGGTGCGCAACCCGTTCTGGCTCAGCGTGAACTCATAGGCTTCGCGGTCGAAGCTGCCATCGATGCCCCGGAACTGCGGAACCTGCTGCAATTCGCGGGCCACTTCGTCGTCACCCACAGATAAACCCATCAGGCGGGCTTCCTCGTCCAGAGCGGCAAGCGCCACGAGCCGGCTGCGCACGCGTTGATCGAGGCCAATCTGCAGTGCTTCGGGAAAGCTGATCTGGGCGCCACGGGCCTGGCTGGCGCGGGTCAGTTCCTGCTGCAGCGCGCGTTGATATTCGACGACCGTGATATCGGTTTTGCCGACGCTGCCGATGGTGCGTATCGTCCCGCCAAACCCGCCGATGCCAAAGCCTGCAAGACCCACCATCAACAACAGCAGGATGATCCAGACAAAGATCTTTGACGATTTTGATTTATTCGAGGACGCCATAGCGCACGCCTTTTTTAGTTCGATTTGGGCTGTGGTAACCGCTTGCGCTCAGGGGGGCAAGGCTCAGAATTCGAGCGCAGCGAGCCGGTCGTAAAGCGCGTCCACTCCAGCCGTGTCGATATTGGCAAAAGCGATGCGCAAACTGCGTGCACCGAGCGGATCGTCCACCGGTGTGAACATGGTGCCCGGCAGGCACAAAACGCCGACCCGTTTGACCATTTCCTGCGCCAACTGGTCCGACGGTATCTCGAATGGATGCTCCATATAGGCGAAATAGGCGCCGCAGCCCAAAAGCTTCCAGCCCTTGGCTTCAAGCAGCGGGAAGCCGCGCAGGATCGCATCGCGGCGCGACAGGATTTCGGCGCGTTGCTCCGCCAGCCATGGTGTGAGGTTCTGCAGCCCCCACAGCGCGGCACGCTGGCCCAGCTGGTTGGGACAGATCGCAACCGTGTCGAGGAATTTTTCCACCTCCGCAAGCCGCTCTGTGCTTCCGATCATCGCCCCGACACGGTGACCGGTCAGCCGGTAGGCTTTCGAGAAGGAGTAGAGCTGGATCAATGTCTGGTCCCAATCGGGGCGTTGCACCAGTTCGTGTGGCGCACCACTGCGGCTGTCGAAATCGCGGTAGGTTTCGTCAATGATCAATGCCAGCCCGCGCGCCTCGCACAGATCAAAGAAGGACGCCACAACATCGGCAGGATACTCCGAGCCGCCGGGATTGTTGGGCGAGACGAGCACGATGGCCCGCGTCTTGTCGGTGATCAGCCGGGCGGCATCCTGCGCACTGGGCACAAGGCCGGCCCCGGCGGGCAGCGGCACCGCGGCAATGCCGCTCATCTCGAGCCACATCTGGTGGTTGAAATACCAAGGCGTCGGCAGGATCACCTCGTCACCGGGCGCGGCCAGCGTTGCGATCGTGGCGGCAAAGGCCTGGTTGCAGCCGGAGGTGATCGCCACGTTCTCGGCTGTGACCGTGCCGCCGTAGTGAGCAGTCCAGTTTTCGGCCAAAGCTGCGCGCAATTCCGGCAGACCCAGAACCGGGCCATAAAGATGCGCGCCGTCATCGGTCAGAACCGCCTCGGCCATGGCCTCGCGCATTTCAAGCGGTGGCGGATCGACCGGCGCGGCCTGCGACACATTTATAAGGGGGCGATTGTCGGGAAAGCTGACACCGTCAAGCCAGCGCCGTGCTTCCATCACCGGCGGCGGCGAGGTCGCGGCCATGTTCGGATTGACGAGGGTCATACGCTCAGTCCTGCCCGCGATAGGGCTCGACATATTGCAGTGCCATGTCCCACGGGAAGAAGATCCATGTGTCCTGGGACACTTCGGTAATGAACGTGTCGACCTGTGGCCGGCCCTTGGGCTTGGCATAAACGGTGGCGAAATGCGCATTGGGATAAAGCCTGCGCACCACCTCGAGCGTTTTGCCGCTGTCCACCAGATCGTCGATGATCAGCACACCACTGCCGTCGCCCATCAGCTCGTCATCGGGTTTCTTGAGGATCGTGGCCTCCGACTGGCTCTGGTGGTCGTAGGACTTGATCGAGATCGTATCGATCGTGCGGATGTCCAGCTCGCGCGCCGCAATCATGGCCGGGGCCATGCCGCCCCGGGTGATCGCAACGATCGCGCGCCATGCGCCATTGTCCGGCCCGTGCCCGTCGAGCCGCCATGCCAGCGCCCGGCTGTCGCGGTGAATCTGGTCCCAACTGATATGGAAACCTTTTTCATGGGGCAGGCGGTCGGTCATCGAAAACTCCTCTCAAATCGTGCAAGGGCGGGGCCGGGCGCGTGCACATATATATATATAGTACAGGCGCGCGCGCCGCGAAGTTTAGCCCTTCTCGATGTCGGGCGCGTCGACGGCCTTCATGCCGACCACGTGATAACCCGCATCCACATGCAGCACTTCACCAGTCACGGCAGAGCCCAGATCCGACAACAGGTACAGCGCCGATTTGCCAACCTCCTCCTGCGTGACCGTCCGGCGCAGCGGCGCGTTATATTCGTTCCACTTCATGATGTAGCGGAAATCACCGATCCCGGAGGCGGCCAGCGTCTTAATCGTGCCGGCCGAAATCGCGTTGACGCGGATCGCCTGCTTGCCGAGGTCTTCGGCCATGTAACGCACCGACGCCTCAAGCGCGGCTTTCGCAACACCCATGACATTATAATGGGGCATCACCTTCTCGGCGCCGTAATAGGTCAGCGTAAGCATCGATCCGCCATCGGTCATCAGCTTTTCGGCGCGTTGCGCCACCGCGGTGAAGGAATAGACCGAGATGTCCATCGACATGCGGAAGTTTTCCGGGCTGGTGTCGACATAACGTCCGCGCAGCTCGGATTTGTCGGAAAAGCCGATCGCGTGCACCACGAAGTCCAGCTTGCCCCATTCCTTCTCCAGTGTCGCGAACAAGGCATCGAGCGAGGCAGGGTCGCCCACGTCGCATTCGATCACGTGTTTCGAGCCGATGCTCTCGGCCAGCGGGCCGACCCGTTTGAACAACGCTCCGCCCTGATAGGAAAAGGCGATCTCCGCACCCTGCTCGGCACAAGCCTGCGCAATTCCCCAGGCAATCGACTTGTCATTGGCAACGCCCATGATCAGGCCACGCTTGCCCGCCATCAATCCGTTCGACATATCCGTCCCTCAAAACCTGTTCTTGTTATGCCGGGTTTAGGGCATAGGGGGCAGCGCTTCAAGCGATGTCGGGCCGCAGGGTCACTTCTTGAAACAGACCCGCGAGGCTGGTAGCGACCTTGGCAAACGAGAAGGAAAAGACATGGCAGACAGAGACGGTATCTTCGCGGGCGACGACCCGTTCGAGCTTGTGCGCGCCTGGATGGCAGAAGCCGAGAAAAGCGAGATCAACGATCCCAATGCAATCGCCCTGGCCACCGTGGACGGCGGAGGATTGCCGAATGTCCGCATGGTTCTCCTTAAAGATATCGAGGACGACGCGTTTGTGTTCTACACGAATTACGAGGGCGTGAAGGCGAAGGAGATCGAAAGTGCGGGAAAAGCCGCGTTCGTCTTGCATTGGAAATCCATTGGCAGGCAGATCCGCGTCCGCGGACTGGTCAGCCGTGAAGATGGCCCACAGGCAGACGCCTATTACGCGTCACGTTCCCTCAAAAGCCGGCTTGGTGCCTGGGCTTCGGCCCAGTCGCGCCCGCTCAAATCCCGCACAGCCCTCATGGCCAAGGTCGCAAAGATCACCGCAGAGCATGGAACGGCCCCGAACCGCCCGCCGTTCTGGGGTGGCTTCCGGATCCGTCCGGTTGAGATCGAGTTCTGGGCGAATGGGCAGTTCCGGCTGCACGATCGGTTCCGCTGGAGCCGCGATTCTGTGGACAATGAATGGGAAATCGAACGATTGAACCCATAATGTCACAAAAAAAACAAGGAATGGGCAGGAAACCCGTACTTTTGGGTAATTACAAAATATGAGAGAAAATGACATCAGTAACTAAAAAACGGTCAAGAGGTTTCTTATGGGCAAGATTGGAAGCGCTGCAGTGTTCAGCCCGGTGTGGATGACGGACGAGTTAAAAGTGCCGACCGACGACGAAATTGTAGTAGGGCGTGTTAAGTGGTTTGACGCAGTGAAGGGCTTCGGCTTCGTGATTTCTGACGAAGGTGGCCCCGATATTCTGTTGCATGCCAATGTCTTACGAAATTTTGGTCAAGGCTCTGTCGCCGATCAGAGTCGGGTCGAACTGAAGGTCCAGAAAACCGACCGGGGGCTACAGGCTGTCGAGGTTCTGGGCATCGAGCCGCCCGAAGGGGATATCGCCACCACCGAGATGACCGACCTGGCGATCGACGCCTCAAACGTGCCGCTGACACCTGCTCGGGTGAAGTGGTTCGACACCGCAAAAGGCTTCGGATTTGCCAATGTCTACGGTCATTCAGAGGACGTTTTCCTTCACATCGAGGTTCTGCGCCGCTGTGGCCTCGCCGATCTGCAGGCGGGTGAGGCTGTTTGCCTGCGGATCATCGAGGGGGAGCGGGGGCAGATGGCCGCGGAAGTCCACGCTTGGGACTATGCGCTGTCCAATAATTAAGACCGCATTTTCATTACTGATATGGGCGTCCACATCCGTGGGCGCCTTTTCCATGTGCAAGCAGGACATTGTCTCGGTTCGGGGCGATTGGGGCCAGGCCGAGTTTCGGGTTGAAGTCGCCGACGATGCCACGGAGCGCAGCCGCGGGCTGATGTTCCGCGAAAGCCTGCCGCGCATGTCCGGGATGCTGTTCATCTACGAGCGCCCCCAAAGTATGTCTTTCTGGATGCGAAACACGCTGATTCCCCTCGACATGATCTTCGTCGACCCCGAAGGCCGGGTGCGCGCGATCCATGAGAATGCGGTTCCGCTCGATGAAACCCCGATCCGGGGTGGTCCCGGGCTCCTTGGCGTTCTGGAGATCAATGGCGGGCTGTCCCGAAAGCTGGGAATTGGCGTGGGCAGTGAACTGCGTCATCCCGGTTTGCCACAAAAAGAGGCGGCTTGGCCCTGTGCGGCAAACTAAGGGCTTTTCAAAGCCGTGGTGTGCCGCTAGGAAGCCATCCAGATCGTCGGGGCGTGGCGCAGCCTGGTAGCGCACCTGTTTTGGGTACAGGGGGTCGTAAGTTCGAATCTTACCGTCCCGACCATCTTTCTCACTTTTCCACAACATATTGTGTGTGCTGACAGCATCACCGACAAGATAGCAGATTCCGGTTGCGAATCTCTTGGCGGGTTCATGCGCTGTCCGAAGACCGATGCCTAAGCTCCGAGTTTATAAGCGCTTTTCCGCGCACCCCGGAAATCATCTTTGAAACGAGGCGAAACACTGCGTCGGAGACCTGCAAGAAATCGTTGTTACGTCAATGTTAAAAACTTCTCAAAACACCTAAAAAATCCGTTGACGGTCAGGGCAACCATACGTCACCTTGTGTTGGCAAGTTACGGCACCCACCAGATATTGTGGTGGGGAGGGACGGTTAAAGAAAACCACGCATAGGAACCCCCCAGAGGGTGCCCGGTCTGCACGCTTCGCGCAGGCATAAGGTTTCTCGTCCCTGGCACATAGAAAAGACTGGTCCGCGGAGGCAGGCCAAAACACGGATAAAAGCGCGCGAAACGCGCAAGTTTAAGTGGGGAACACGAACGAATGAAGATTGAACGCAAACTCACGGATGCCGGGAAAGACGCTTATGACGCGCTGGAATTTACCCACACCGCGTCAGAAATTCGCAACCCGGACGGCACCATTGTTTTCAAGCTGGACAATGTCGAGGTTCCGGCCAGCTGGAGTCAGGTCGCAAGCGACGTGATTGCCCAGAAATATTTCCGTAAGGCCGGCGTTCCCGCCCGCCTCAAGAAGGTTAAGGAAAAGGGCGTTCCCGCCTTTCTGCACCGTGCAACCGCGGATGAGGCAGCCCTTTCAAAACTGCCGGAAGATCAGCGCTTTGGCGGTGAAACTTCGGCCAAGCAGGTTTTCGACCGGCTCGCTGGCGCATGGTGCTACTGGGGCTGGAAAGGCGGCTACTTCTCCTCCGAGGAGGATGCGCGCGCCTATTACGACGAAATGCGGGTGATGCTGGCCAAGCAAATGGCCGCGCCGAACTCCCCCCAGTGGTTCAACACCGGTCTGCATTGGGCCTACGGAATCGATGGTCCCGCCCAGGGCCATTACTACGTGGACCACAAGTCCGGCGAGTTGACCAAATCGGCCTCGTCTTACGAGCACCCGCAGCCCCACGCCTGTTTTATCCAGTCGGTCAGCGATGACCTGGTGAATGACGGCGGCATCATGGATCTCTGGG
>JABDPP010000446.1 GCA_013042765.1 Litoreibacter sp. | reverse complement strand
GCCAGAGCCCGTGTACCGAAGCCTGAAGATCAGGTCCGAAGGCTCGGAAAGAGATCCACCAGCAGGGCTACTCACCTGTCACACGCTGTATCGCCTGTTCGAAGGGTGTTGGTAGCGCAATCCAGCGCCTGTGATTTTTTTGCGCCGGACGCCTTTCGGTCACGTCAGGAGTTCTGGCGTCCCGGTCTTGAAGGACCGCGCTGCGGCATCTGCGATGCGTTGGGCGGCGACGGCATCTGCGATGCTCGGCGTCGGTGTTTCTCCCTTTTCGAGTGCTTCAACGAAGCTCTGCATTTCGGCCAGGTAGGCGGCCTCGTAACGTTCAAGAAAGAATAGCTGGTTGGGTGCTGAGGTGAAGCCGGAGGTGCCCGCCTGCGTGACGTGATGTTCAAGCTGATTTGCAGCCTGCAGCATACCCTCAGCTCCATGCACTTCTATCCGTTGGTCGTAGCCATAGGTGGCGCGACGGGAGTTGTTGATATGGGCGAGCTTGCCGGAAGCTGTCTTGAGGATGACCATCGCGGTGTCGATGTCTCCAGCCGCACCGATTTCCGGATCGACGAAGCAGGCGCCGGAGGCATAGATCTCGACAGGCTCTTCGCCCAACAGGAAACGCGCCATGTCGAAATCGTGAATCATCATGTCCCGGAACAGCCCGCCGGATTGCTTGATATAGTCGATCGGGGGTGGGGCGGGGTCGCGCGAGGTAATCACAACCAACTCCGTCGGGCCGATGGCACCGCTTGCCAGTTGCGCCTGCAGATGCGCGAAATGCGGATCAAAGCGGCGGTTGAACGCGGTCATGAAGGGCACGCGTGCTTTCTCGACAGCGGTCTGGCACGCGATGGCGCGCTCGGTGGAGAGGTCGATGGGTTTTTCGCAGAAGATCGCCTTTCCTTCCGCTGCCAGCGCATGGATTTGATCGTAATGCAGTGTGGTTGGGGTCGCGACGATCACGGCGTCGATATCGCTGGCCTTGATGATGTCTTCGGTGGTCCGCACCTCTGCGCCCGAGGTCTCCGCAAGGCTTTTGGCGGCGTCGGGCATGGCATCGGAGAGGGCCGTCAGGTGGGCATTCCGCATCCGCGCGATGCTGCGGGCATGGACCTGTCCGATCCGTCCGCACCCCAGAAGTCCGATGGAAATCATGATATGTCCCCCTTCAAAGAGTGATTTGCGCCAAGGGTCCGTAAGACCTGCCGGGCCGCGGCTTCGATCGGGGCCTCCACATCGCTGAGGATTTGCACCCGGTCAAAGCGGTCCCTGTCCTTCGCGATGGCTTCGCGCAGGGCGGCGCCAAAGGCCATGCGCAGTTCCGTACCAATGTTGAATTTGCAGACTTTCGAGTCCCGCGCGAGGCGTTGGCGCTGTTCGACCGGCACGCCTGAGCCGCCATGGATTACCAGCGGCACCTCCGTCACGGCTTCGATGGCACGGATGCGGGCCTCATCAAGGCCGCCTTCCTTGTTCTGCTGCAAATGCACGTTGCCGACAGAGATCGCCATGGCATCGACGTGGGTCTCTTGAGCGAAGGTCGCGGCCTCATCAGGATCGGTGCCCTGCGAGCTTTCGCCATCGGAATAGCCGACGAAGCCGATTTCACCTTCGCAAGAGATGCCTGCGGCATGGGCCATTTCGGTGATCCGCGCGGTTTGCTCAATGTTCTCGCGCAAAGGCAGGCGGGAGCCGTCGAACATCAACGAAGTGAAGCCCGAGTCCAGTGCCTCGCGGCATTCCTCGTAGGTATAGCCGTGATCGAGATGTGCCACGACCGGAACCGAGGCGCTCTCGGCCAGATGTCGGAACATTTTTCCCAGAACCGGCAGGGGTGTGTGCTTGCGGCACGAGGGGCCCGCCTGCAGGATAACCGGCAGCCCTTCGGCTTCGGCCGCGCGGGTATAGGCGCGCATGTCCTCCCAGCCCAACGTGACAAGCCCACCCACGGAATAGCCGTCGCGCAGGGCGGGTTGCAGAACATCCGAGAGGGTTGCAAGTGTCATGGTCGTCTCACCAAGAAGGGCGGTTGCGGGCGGCACACCACCGTGATCGCGTCATTTGAACTTAGCAACCATATCCATGATGCCCGGAATGGTGTGCAACTGCTCGGCATGGGTGGGTTGGAAATACTGTTTCAGGCTGCGCTGGCTGAGCCCGCCAAGGATGGTGAAGTAATACATCTCATAACCCGGGAGTACGCAGCAGGGGTGGTATCCCTTGTCGATGCAGATCGTTGAACCATCGACGATATGGTAGGCATCCCCCGGCTCGTTATCGACGCGCTGGAGCATCTGCAGCCCGGAGCCGTAGTCGGGCTTGAAGCGGAATTTGTAGGTCTCGTCATGCCGCGTTTCGTCCGGGAGGCGGTCGGTGTCGTGCTTGTGACTCGGGAAGCCTGACCAGCCGCCGGCGCCCACGGTGAACAGCTCTGAGACGAGCAGGCGTCCCACGCGCTCATGCTGATTGGCCCCAAGGATATGCTTGATCTTGCGATGGGTCTTGGTGTCGTCGGAGCCGTATTGCACAAGGTCGAGCTCGTCTGCGCGCACGTCGAAGGGTTCGAGGACCTTGTCATATTTTGCCCCGGCCACGAAAACCTCGGCCGTATCCGACAGGCAGGTAAAGCGCGCCTCTATCCCCGTGGGCACGTAAACGCCCTCGGGCTCGCCATCCCAGACATCGACGCCGCGCCCGCCGAGCGCTTTCGCCTCAAACCCGCCCGCGGCGACGTCAAGTAGCCCGGTAGCGGGAACGATGCAGGTCTCGAAGCCCGGCACCGCGTAACCGAAACTCTCGCCTTTCTTCAGTTTGACGATGTTGAAGTAGTTGAGCGGCACCAGCGCGTCACCAACATCGACGATCGGTTTGTTCTGGTTGTCAAAGGGGGGGATATGCATGGCGGATTACCTTTCGGTCGGGCCGGGGTGATTGGCCAGGAAAGCGGAGAGTTGGGCATGCGTAGGCATGGCGGGCGCACAGCCGGGTTTGGAGACAACGATGGACGCGCAGGCGGAGCCGCGGAGCACCGCATCGCGCAGGTCGAGACCTTCGGCCATCCCCGCGAGCAGACCGGCCATGAAGCTGTCGCCGGCGCCATTGGGCTTGACCGCCTCGACAGGATAGATACCCGTGTGGATCTCCTGTCCGTTGGCAAAGGTCACGGCGCCGTTCTCGCCCATCTTGTAGATAACGATAGCCACGCCGTTCTCGGCCAGGGACTGCGCCTTCTCCAGTCCTTTGGCCATATCGCCGGCCATGAAGCCGAATTCCTCGTCATTGCCCACGATCATATCGCTGGCGGCACCTGCGCGCGACAGAACCTCGGCGGCAATCTCGGGCGATGGCCAGGAATAGGGGCGATAATCAATATCGAAGATCACGGGCAGACCTTCGGCGCGGGCCCGCTCGAAGGCGTCGAACGTGGCCGAGCGCGAGGGCTCAGCGGCAAAGACCGTACCAGCGGTCACGAGCGCGCCGAAGGGCGAGAAGTCGACTGCGGCCATGTCTTCAGA
>JABDPP010000444.1 GCA_013042765.1 Litoreibacter sp. | reverse complement strand
GCCAGATCAACGGCCTCGGAAAACCCGGTCGACAGAGCCGCAATTTCGCCAGACAGAAGGGCTGCCATAGCTTTGCCGCCAGCATCGTAAGGAATGTACTTTACACCCAGCGCGTCTTTGCCAGCGGATTCCATAACCATAGCGGCCACGAGATGGTCCATGCCGCCCGGCACCGAGCCACCTCCAATTGCAGTCGCTCCCGGATCAGCATCGTAGGCGGCCAAAAGATCCTCCATTGAGTTTACTGGGCTATCCTTGCCCACAACAAGCGCGGCGTAGTCACCGATGGTTCCGGAAACCAGCGTCAGGTCACGGAAGTTGTGCGGGAATACACCCGTCAGCGACCGGATCACGATTGGGGTCGAATTGACCATCAGCGTTCCGTGGTTGCTGTCTGCGTTTTCAATCAGAA
Organism: Litoreibacter sp.; assembly: GCA_013042765.1. Taxonomy (GTDB): domain Bacteria; phylum Pseudomonadota; class Alphaproteobacteria; order Rhodobacterales; family Rhodobacteraceae; genus Litoreibacter. The sequence continues at coordinate 2,057 of JABDPP010000444.1, read as the reverse complement.
AGCCGATAGCCTTACCACCGCCGCCGCCCGACATGTTTTCATAAGATGCCGTACCGACAAGGCCCGACTTCGTGAGTGCTTCGCCAGTTCCGCGAGCCGTCCCATCCCAGCCGCCACCGGCACCGCCGGGGATCAGGAAATGGATGCTCTCAGCGACCTGATGGCCACCTGCAAACGCCGGAGCGCCCAAGCTCATCGCAGCAGCAGTCGCTGCCATCATGACCCTTCTGGTCAGGTTAAGTTTCGTCATGTTTTCCTCCCATTTGACGAGTGCGACATTTTTCTGTCGCTTGGATTCTTTTCTTGAAACAAGGCAACTGTAACCAATTCGGCAAATTCACCTAGAAAAATCTTAACCCGGCGTGGGTTGCACCAATCCACTATCCTTTTTCGCCTTCATCGATCGGGTTCGGGCCGCTGTAGGTCCACCGGTATTTGGGCGGTGTCGGCCCCTTGTTGCGCCCACCCTGCTGCATCTGTTCCCACGCATGAGCGACCACACCGACCGAGCGTGACAGGCAAAACAGCCCGCGCGCCAAGGGTCCGGCGAAGCCCAGTTCCGCATAGATGACGGCGGTCGCCCCATCGATATTCATAGGAACCGGTGCGCCCTTGCGATCGTTCAAAAGGGTCTGGATGGCACGGCCGATCGCGGCATACTTACCGCTAACGGTGCCCGCCGCCGCGGCCTCATCCACCAGCGCCAGCAAGCGCGGCGCGCGCGGATCTACCGGCTTGTGGAATCTGTGCCCAAAACCCGAGATGAACCGGGAGCGCTCCGCCTGCCACTTGTCCACCATTGCCGCCGTTGCGTCTTCAAGCGGCGTCCCTTGATCGACCAGTTCGGCGATCCAGCCATAAAGCTCGACCGCCTGTTCTCCTGCACCGCCATGCACGTCATCAAGCATGTTGACGGCCGAGGCCATCGCGCCATTGAGGCCCAGCCCACAGGTTACAGCCATGCGCGCTGCCGAAATCGACGGAGCCTGTGGACCGTGATCCACCGCCGCCACGAGGGCGCTTTCGAAAAGACGCGCTTGCGCCTCATCGGGAAGGTCCCCGCGGGTCATCAGCCAGATCATCTGCGGGAAGGAGACATTGCCGATCAGTTCTTCAACAGGATGGCCGCGTAGCCGGATCTGCCCCGGGGCCATGTCGATAATCTCCGTCTCCCACCAGTCGGACACATCACTACGCGCACCACTCATATTGCACCTTTTTCCTTGAGGCGGCGTATCTCTTCCGCCGAGCATCCAATCATTCCCCAGATCTCCTCATTATGTTGCCCAAGAAGTGGTGGTGGCTGTTCAACCGCGCAGGCGTCGCCGTCGAGTTTCATGCCCGTCGTCACCAGACGGATATCCCGCCCGACGCCCGGCACATCCTCGTAGTCCGCAAGAAACCCACGATCGGCGATCTGCGGCATCTCCAGTACCTCCGGAACGCTCAGAACGGCGCCTGCAGGGACCCCGATCTGGTTAAGTTCCCTGGCCCAGTCTCGCGCCGGGCGGTTTTTCAGAACCGCCTCAAGCTCCGCCTTCAGAGCAGCCCGGTTTGTCTTGCGCAACTCGCGGGTCGCGTATTCCGAACGGGCGAGCAGACCCTCAAGCCCCAGGTGCCGCACCAGAAGCTCCCATTGTTCATCTTTGTTGGCAGCAATATTGATCAGGCCGCCATCGGCCTCGAACGCCCCGGACGGCGCCGAGGTCGGGTTTTCGTTGCCGTGTGCCGCGGGCGGGACCCCGGCAATCAGGTAGTTTGAGACGGCCCATCCCATCGTTGACAGCACGGATTCCAACATCGAGACATCGATAAAGCTGCCGCGCGGGGTCGCGTTGAGTGCCGCAGCGACTGCGAAAGCAGCGGTCATCCCGCCGACCGTGTCCGCAACCGGATAACCGACCCGCAGCGGCGTGCCTCCCTGATCTCCGGTGATCGACATGACACCCGAAATACCTTGAATGATCTGGTCGTAGGCGGGCCGTCGCACCCAGGGACCATCCTGTCCAAAACCGGAAATGGCGCAGTAAACCAACTCCGGCCGGAGAGCCTTGAGG
>JABDPP010000443.1 GCA_013042765.1 Litoreibacter sp. | reverse complement strand
GCTGGAGATGGCCGAACATGCCACGGTGCCGGTCATCAACGGTCTGACCAATCGTACCCATCCCTGCCAGATCATGGCCGATGTCATGACTTTCGAAGAGCATCGCGGCCCGATTGCGGGCAAGAAGGTGGTGTGGACCGGTGACGGCAACAATGTCTGCGCCTCCTTCGTGCATGCCGCAGGGCAATTCGGCTTCGACCTGACCTTCACCGGGCCCGACACGCTGGACCCTGAGCAGGAGTTCATCGATCTGGCCCGCAAGGAAGGCGTCCGGATCGAGATCGAGCGTGATCCCGTCCGCGCGGTGCAGGGCGCCGATCTGGTGGTAGCCGATACATGGGTGTCGATGCATGATGCGCAATCGGCCCGTGAACGCCGCCACAACCAGCTGCGCCCCTATCAGGTCAATGCCGAGCTGATGGCGCACGCCAGCGACGATGCGCTGTTCATGCATTGCCTGCCGGCCCATCGCGACGAGGAGGCCACTTCCGAGGTGATGGACGGGCCGCATTCGGTGATTTTCGACGAGGCGGAAAACCGGCTGCATGCGCAAAAAGCGATCATGCGCTGGTGCCTGGGAAAATAATACCTGCGAAAATTAGCGGTCTCAGTCGATCTTCATGATCAGGCAGGTGGTGGAGCCGGTGGCGTAGACGCGGCCGTCCTCGGTGCCGCGGATCCAGCCATTGGCAACCCCGGTGGAACGGCCCGCGTGGCTGACCTCCCCTTGGATGTCGACGCTCATGCCTTCGGGGATCGCGCGCACGATATTCACCTTGTATTCCAGCGTCGTGTAGACCGAGCCTTTCGGCACGGTGGTCATCACGGCGCAGGCCATGGCGCTGTCGAGCACGGTGCCGTACCAGCCGCCATGCACGGTGCCGACCGGGTTGAAATGCTCGAATTTGGGCGTGCCGCGAAACAGGATATGGCCTTGCGAGACCTCCTGCAGGCGGTAGTTCAGAAGTTGCGCGATGGGCGGGCCGGGCAGGGTGCCGTTCAGGATCCCTTCCATGAATTCCAGCCCGGACATGGACAGGACTGCGTCCTTGCCCGGCAAATCGTCCCTGGATTCTGCGAAAAACTGTTCCGGCATGTCCGTCTCCTTGTCTTACCGATGGGTTAGAGGCCCGGGCGCGGGCGCGCAAGGTGCAGGAGTGTCAGAAGACGGGGATCAGGCGACCTCGGCCAGCTCGACACGGGGGCTCACGCCCAGTGCCGCGCAGATGTCGCGGGTCATATCGGGCTTGTTGAGCGTGTAGAAATGCAGGTCTTCCACACCGCCCTGAAGCAGGTCGTCGCAAAGCTCGGTTGCCAGTGCGATGGCCAGCAGGTCGTGACGGTCGTCGCGGATCGCCGTGGCGAAACTGTCGTCCAGCCATGTGGGGATCTTCGCGCCGCAGCGGGCTGCGAAACTGCGCGCCTTGGTCCAGTTTTCGATTGGGAAGATGCCCGGGATGATCGGCTTGTCGATGCCGGCTTTCTCGCAGGCATCGCGGAACCGGAAGAAGGTCTCCGCCTCGAAGAAGAACTGGGTGATCGCCGCATCCGCGCAGGCGTCGAACTTGCGCTTGAGGAAGGCGATATCGGCGTCCATGTCGCGGGCTTCGGGATGGGTGTCGGGATAGGCGCCGACCCGGATCGTGAAATCGTTTTGGGCTTTTAGCGCTGCGATCAGCTCGATGGACGAGGTGAACCCGTCGGGATGGGGCGTGAAGTGATCGGCGCCCTTTGGCGGATCGCCACGCAGCGCCACGATGTCGGTGACGCCAGCCTCGGCATAAGCCTGCGCGATGGCCAGCGTTTCGGCGCGCGTGGCGTCGACGCAGGTCAGGTGGGCGGCCACGCGCAACCCTTGGGTTTTGTGCAAGGCCTCGACCGCCTCATGGGTCAGTTTCCGCGTCGTGCCGCCCGCGCCATAGGTGACGGAGACGAAGGATGGGTCCAGCGGCGCCAGCGTCTGCACCGCATCCCATAGCCGGAAGCTCGCCTCGAGGCTCTTGGGCGGGAAGAATTCGAACGAGATATTCGGGCGGGACATGCGGCTCTCCGGGGTCTGAACAGATGGTGCCTTGTCCCACACTCCCCGATGTGAGACAAATTCATAACTTTCAAGATTATCATGAGGACCACATGCATTTGGAGTTTCGCCACCTGCGCACGGTCAAAGCGATCCATGAAGCTGGCGGTCTGGCCAAGGCGGCAGATCAGCTTCACATCACCCAGTCCGCGCTGAGCCACCAGATCAAGGGGCTGGAGGAACAGGCTGGGGTGGAGTTGTTCATCCGCCGCTCCAAGCCGATGAAGCTCTCACCTGCGGGCATGAAGCTGTTGCGGCTGGCCGAGAAGATCCTGCCCGAGGTCGAGGCGCTGCAGGAGGATTTCCGCGGGCTGCGCTCTGGCAAGACGGGGCGGTTGCATATCGCGATCGAGTGTCACGCCTGTTTCGAATGGCTCTTTCCTGTGCTCGAGGGGTTCCGCCAGTCCTGGCCCGATATCGACGTTGATATCCGTCCGGGCCTTAGCTTTGACGGCCTGCCCGCGCTGCTGCGCGAGGAGGTCGATCTGGTGGTCTCAGCGGACCCTGAAGACCTGCCCGGCGTCGATTTCACGCCGCTCTTTGACTATGAGCCGGTCTTCGTGGCGTCGTCGCAGAACCCTCTGGCACAAAAGGAATTTGTCGAGGCGGAAGATTTCAAGGACCAGCTTTTGATCACCTATCCGGTGGACCGCACACGGCTAGATGTGTTCACGGAGTTGCTGATCCCGGCGGGGGTGGAGCCGCGCGCGATCCGGCAGGTGGAACTGACCGCTGTGATCCTGCTGCTGGTGGCCTCGAACCGCGGTGTCTCGGTGCTGCCCGACTGGGTTGTGCGCGAGGTGCGCTACAATTCCGATTACGTCACGCGGCCGCTGACCAAAGAGGGTAAGACCAAGCGGCTTTACGCGGCGACGCGGTCCGAGGACACGCAAAAGCCCTACATGTCGAACGTGATCCGGCTGGCCCGGACCGAGCCGTTGAAACTCCAGCGCAAGCAGGTGGAGGAGGCCTGAGAGGGCCTGTTTCGGTGCCTCAGGTTTCCGGCGGGATCAGACGGGCATTCTGCTGCTCGCGGTAGACGATGTAGAGCCCCGCACCGACGGTGATCGCAATTCCCAGCATCGCGAGGTCATTGGGCCAGTCGCGGAACACGAGGTAGCCGATGACCGTGGCGACCGGAATTTCGAGATATTGCATCGGCGCCAGCGTGGCCGAGGGTGCGTAGCGCAGCGACCAAGTCATCAGCAGATGCGCGCCGGTTCCGATCCCGCCGATGGCCATCAGCAGGACCCACTCCATGCCCGCGGGCAGAACCAGATCCAGCATCGGCAGGGTGGGGCCAGCGGGCAGCAGCACCACCGCGCCAAGGAAAATCGTGGCAAAGACACCGCTGACCGCCTGCAGGCTGACCGGGTCGACCTCCTTGGCGACCTGGCGTGTCACCAGCATGAAAAGCGCGAAGACCACCGCCACGAGAAGCGGCAAGAGCGCGGGCGGCCCGACTGCGGCAAAGCTCGGCTGAATGACCAGAAGCGTGCCGAGAAAGCCCACGCAGCAGGCCCCGAGCCGCCGTGCGCCGATCTCCTCGCCCAGCACGTAGCGGCCCAGAAGCAGCATGATGAAGGGCATGACAAAGGCGATGGCGATCGCATCGGCCAGCGGCAGGAAGCGCAGCGAGGTGAACATCGCCCCGATCCCCACGATATGAAGCGCGGTGCGCAGAAGCGTCAGGCGCAGCACCCGCCCCGACATCCGGAGTGCCCGCGCGGTCAGCAGGGCCAAAGGCACCAGGAGGGCCGCCTGTATGCCGAACCGGGTCAGCAGAAGCTGGCCCAGCGGGATCGTTTCGCCCAGCAATTTCGCCAGCGCATCGCCCAGCGGCGCCAGCACGCAGAAGCCCAGCATGAAGAGGATGCCCAACACGGGCCTGTCACCGGTCATGGCCGCCACGCTAGTCGCGCGACCGCGTGCTGGCAATCGCGATTGCCGGCGATGCGTGTTGGCCCTTCCCCTTGGCGCCAAGCCCCGCTATATGCGCAGCCTGAGCGACCAACGGAGCCCGATATGCAAGGCAGCGCAAATCTCAACATCATGATCAAGGCCGCCCGCAGCGCCGGCCGCTCGCTGGCCAAGGATTTCCGCGAGGTGGAGAACCTGCAGGTCTCCATGAAGGGTCCGGGCGATTTCGTCAGCAAGGCCGATCTCGCCGCTGAGGAGATCCTGAAGGAAGAGCTTCTGGGCGCGCGCGCCAACTATGGCTGGATGGCCGAGGAAAGTGACGAGATCGATGGCGAAGATCCGACACGCCGCTGGATCGTCGACCCGCTCGATGGCACCACCAATTTCCTGCACGGCATGCCGCATTGGGCGGTCTCGATAGCACTGGAGCACAAGGGCGAGATCGTCGCCAGTGTGGTCTATGACCCTGCAAAGGACGAGATGTTCTTTGCCGAGAAGGGGCAGGGTGCGTGGATGAATGATCAGCGGCTCCGGGTTTCGGGCCGCAACCGCATGATCGAGTCGGTTTTTGCCACCGGCGTGCCTTTTGCGGGGGGCAAATACCTGCCTGCCACGCTAAAGGATCTGGCCAACCTGATGCCGCAATGTGCGGGCGTGCGGCGCTGGGGTGCTGCAGCGCTCGACCTCGCCTATGTCGCGGCGGGCCGTTACGATGGCTACTGGGAGCGCGGGCTCAACATCTGGGACATCGCGGGCGGCGTGCTACTGGTGCGCGAGGCCGGTGGTTTCGTGGAGCCGATCCGCGACGGTCAGAACCTGCTGGAATCCGGTCAACTTATCGCGGCCAACCCCGAGATTTTCGACCAGTTCGCCAAGGCGCTGCGCGAGAGCGAGTAAGCGTCTGGCTCAGGTCGCCGCCAGCGTGACCTCGGCGTCCCCGGCCACCATGTTCTCCCCCGCGCGGTCAAAGCGCAGATAGGCAATGGCCGCGTCGCCGGAGCGCGTGAACAGCGTGCCCACGGCTTTACCGTCGCGGGTGATCGGCGTGCCGGGCTCGGCCGCGCCGGAGACCGCCACTGTTGCAAATCCCTTGCGAAGTTCGGTTTTGTGTTTCATCCGCGCCGTGACCTCCTGACCGACATAGCAGCCCTTGCGGAAATCAACGCCGTGCAGCGCCTCGAAATTCGCTTCGAGGATAAAGGTCTCGTTGGGCAGAAGCTCGATGCCGGTCTCGGGGATGCAATGGGCGACCCGGATCGCGTCCCAGTCGATTTCGGCGCTGTTGCCCGCCGCATCGCCGTAGAGCCGCCAGCCCAGTTCGGGATGACGCGGATCCGCGAAAGCGCCCGCGGGGGGCGTTGCCAGACCGCGATGGACCGCCAGATCGGTCGGCGTAATCGTCACATCGGCGCGCAACTTGTACATCGAGAGCCGCTTTGACAGCCCGCTGGCCAGAGAGCTTGCCACGTCGAGCAGGATCCGGTCGTCTTCCGCCAGCAGGAAGAAATCGGCCAGATATTTGCCCTGCGGGGTCAGAAGGGCCGCGTAAACCAGCCCGGCACCCGGTTCGGGCAGCTCGTTGCTGACCAGACCTTGCAGAAAATGCACCCGGTCGTTGCCGGTAATCGCGAATACCGTCCGGTCGCGCGCTGTTTCGCCGCTCATTTGCCCTCTCCCGTCGTTTATCCAACTGTCATATAAGGATTCCAAACCTGCTGAACAGGCCCAGACGCCATTCCCTGATGTCATTACGTCTCTCGATCATCATTCCCACGCTCGACGCGGCTGACGCGCTGCCGGAAACGCTCGATTCCCTGCTGCCGGGACTGGCGGCGGGCGTGATCCGGGAGCTGATCGTCAGCGATGGCGGCAGTTCCGACGCGACGCTTCAGATTGCCGATGACGCCGGCGCCGTGATCCTGCGCGGGCAGGCCGGTCGCGGCGGGCAATTGCGCCGCGGGGCTGCCGTGGCGAAGTCCGACTGGCTGCTGTTTGTGCATGCTGATACGCATCTGCCGCCCAATTGGGTTGGCGCGCTCGCGGTTCATGCCGACCGGCATTCCGCGCAGGCCGCAGCGTTTCGCCTGAAATTCCGCGCCACGGGTGTCTTTCCGCGGCTGGTGGCAGGCTGGGCCAACCTGCGGAGCCGCTTTTTCGGGTTGCCTTACGGCGATCAGGGCCTGCTGATTCCGGCCGAACTTTACGGGGCGATCGGCGGCTTTTCCGAACAGCCGCTGATGGAGGATGTGGCCATGGCCCTCGCGCTGCGCGGCAGGCTGAGGATCCTGTCGGATTGCGTCGAGACCAGCGCCGAGCGCTACATTGCCGGCGGCTGGCTGAGGCGCGGCGCGCGCAACCTGTGGCTGCTGCTGCGCTACCTTTGCGGGGCCGACCCACGCGATCTTGCGCAAGCCTATCACAAATCTTGATCTTTCAAGTGATTGACCGCGCTTTCGCGGCGTCCTAACCCGAAAGAAGTTCGCAACAGGAAGGTACTCTTCATGTCTCTTGCCCATGGCCGTCAGACCCTTGCCATTCCCGGCCCCTCAGTGATGCCCGAACGGGTCTTGCAGGCCATGCACCGGCCCGCGCCCAACATCTATACCGGCGAGCTGATCGACCTGACACATTCGCTGGTGCCTGATCTCAAGGCGGTCGCGCGCACCGAGGGCAAGGTGGCCATGTATATCGGTAATGGCCACGCCGCCTGGGAGGCCTCTTTGGCCAATGTGGTCAACCGCGGCGACAAGGTTCTGGCGCTGGCCAGCGGGCGGTTCGGCCATGGCTGGGCAGAGATGGCGCAGGCGCTGGGCGCCGAGGTGGAAATCCTCGATTTCGGCAAGCGCGATGCGGCTGATCCCCAGCAGGTGCGCGAGGTGCTGGCGGCGGATAAGGAGCACCGGATCAAGGCGGTTCTGGTGGTTCAGGTCGATACGTCGTCCAGCGCGAAGACCGATCTCGTGGCGATCCGAGGCGCGCTCGACGCGGCCGGACATCCCGCGCTTTTGATGGCCGATTGCATCGCCTGTCTGGCCTGCGACCGGCTGGAGATGGATGAGTGGGGCGTCGATGTGATGGTCGCGGGCTCCCAGAAAGGTCTTATGACCCCTCCGGGCATGGCCTTCGTCTTCTATAACGAGAAGGCGGATGCGGTGCGCGCGGGAGTGGAGTTCGTCTCGTCCTACTGGGACTGGCGGCCCCGCACCGAGCCGGACATGTATTACCAGTATTTCTGCGGCACCGCGCCGACCCATCACATCTACGGGCTGCGCACCGCGCTTGATATGATCGTGCATGAGGAAGGGATCGAGGCCGTCTGGGCCCGTCACGAGACCCTTGCCAAGGCGGTCTGGGCCGCGATGGGGGCATGGGGCGCCGAGGGCCCGCTGGAGCTCAATATCGCTGATCCCGCGCAACGCAGCCACGCGGTCACCTCCGCGCGGATCGGCGCGCCCCATGGCACCGAGCTGCGCGAGTGGCTGACCGAGAATGCCGGCCTGACGCTCGGGATCGGCTTGGGCATGACGGATTCCGACGATCCGGCGTGGCACGGGTTTTTCCGCATCGGGCATATGGGGCATCTGAACACCCATATGATGATGGGCACGCTGGGCAGTATCGAAGCCGGACTGACTGCGCTGGGTATTGCGCATGGCGGTGGCGCGCTGGCCAGTGCCGCGGCGGTCTGCGCGGCGCATAAAACTGCATAACGATTTGAGTTCAAAATGTTAGAGGCGATTTAGTTCCGGTCTGGAAGGCGGCCGATCAGCATGTGTACGATCAGCCCGCTGAACAGCGCGGCGAAATAGCCGAGCGTCATCCAGAGCGTAAGCAGTCCCATGAATAGAAGTACGCAGGCCGAGACAAGAAACGGGCGGGTATAATTCTCCACCTCGCGGATCTGACGCTGTGACATGGGGCGAGCCTCCTTTCACTGACGCTGAAAATTCTAGCGCGCCAGTCGAAAAAGAAAACTTACGATTTCGTGGGGGCCGCCCGGTCGGGCTTTTTTCACGATCTGGTCACGTGACGGTCGACGCTGCCGCGATGGCCTTGGGAAGCTCGGTTGCGAGAATGTCCAGATCCTCCGGCCGGCCGCAGCTGATCCGGATCGCGCGATCCTGCGGCGCCACGAACGGCATCCGGATGAACACGCCCGCGTTGACGAGATTGGTGAGGATCGCCTTCGCGTAGGTGCTGTCGCGGCCGCAATCGAGCGTCACGAAGTTGGTGGCCGATGGCAGGGCTGTCAGCCCGTGCCGGGCGCCGATCTCCGCGATGGCCGCGCGGGCCTCTTCGACCCTGCGCCGGGTCGCGTCGAGATAGCTCTGGTCTTCCAGTGCAGCGAGCGCACCCGCCTGGCTGATCCGGCACATGCCGAAATGGTTGCGGATCTTGTTGAAGGCTCCGATCAGCTCCGCCGGGCCGATGGCATATCCGACCCGCGCGCCGGCCATGCCGTAACCTTTCGAGAAGGTGCGCATCCGGATCACGTTGGGCCGATCGGTCTCCATCGCGAGGGCGGCATCGTCGGGGGCGAGGTCTATATAGGCCTCATCGAGCACCAGCACGCAGCCTTCGGGCAGGGCGTCCATCATCTGCGTGATCCGCGCGGCGGGGTGCCATGTGCCCATCGGGTTATCTGGATTGGCAAGGTAGATCAGCTTTGCGCCGGTCTCACGCGCCAAAGCGAGCAGTGCATCGGGATCCTCGTGATCGTCGCGGTAAGGCGCCTTGTGCAGCGCGCCGCCGAAGCCTGCCACGTGGTAGTTGAAGGTCGGGTAGGCGCCATCGGAGGTAACCACGGCGTCGCCGGGCCCGATGAAAAGCCGCACAAGATAGCCCAGAAGGCCGTCAATCCCTTCTCCCACAACGATATTGTCGGCTGCAACGCCGTGGTGGGCGGCCAGTGCCTGGCGCAGATCGTGGTTCTCCGGATCGCCATACATCCATGCATCGGCGGCGGCTTCCTGCATGGCGGCGATGGCCTTGGGCGAGGGACCGAAGATGCTTTCATTGGCCCCCAGCCGGGCAAGAAACGGCGCGCCGC
>JABDPP010000428.1 GCA_013042765.1 Litoreibacter sp. | reverse complement strand
GCCAGCGCGATCACGTCCATATAGCCCTCCGCCACGATCAGCGGCTGGCCCTTACCGGCAGCCTCCCGCGCGGGGCCGTGATTGTAGAGGTTGCGCCCCTTGTCGAAGAGCTCCGTTTCCGGCGAATTCAGGTACTTGGCGCGCGCGTCGGCCTGCATCGCCCGCCCGCCAAACGCGATGCAGCGCCCACGTACGTCACGGATCGGAAACATGATGCGGCCGCGGAACCGGTCATAGGGCGCGCCGCCATCATCGGGTTTGGCGCAGAGCCCGGCGTCAACGATCAGTTCAGGTTTCACGCCCTTGCCGGTGAGATGTGTCCAGACACCCTGACGCTGGTCAGGGGCAAAGCCCATCTCGAAGCGCTCCTGTACGGCCTCGCTCAGCCCGCGCCCAGACAGATATTCACGCGCGAAGGTGGCTGCGGCCGTCTTGAGCTGGAGCCGGTAGAACTGAACCGCCTGTTCCATCACATCGGCGAGCTGCGCGCGCCGGTCAGCCTTTTGCTGGGCCTGCGGGTCGGGCGCTGGCATCTGCATCCCGGCTTCGCGGGACAGGATTTCGACGGCCTCCATGAAGCCGACGTTCTCGGTCTCCATGATGAACCCAATCGCGTCGCCCTTCGCATGACAGCCGAAGCAATAGTAATAGCCCTTGCGGTCATCTACATGAAAACTGGCGGTTTTTTCCTGATGAAACGGGCATGGTGCCCACATATCGCCCTTGCCCTGATTGGACTTGCGGCTATCCCAAATCACCTTGCGCCCGACCACCTGCGCGATGGACGAGCGGGAGCGCAATTCATCAAGAAACCCCGGCGGAAGACTCATTTACACAATATCGGTCCGCGGCGGCCCGGTGTCTAGCGTATCAATCGCGGATTTCGTCCTGCGCAGCGATTGAATTCATCACCAGCTCAAGCTCATGCACCAGAGTGCTCGCAAAAGCCCGGAAGACCATCAGCTCAAACCCGGCCTCTCGGCAGATGATGATCGCGCTCATATGGCCGATCTGTGAACGGATCACATCGCCGACCTCCAGCGCGCCGCAATCCACCGGACACAGCCGCGCCAGAACCTGTGCGCCGCGCCCGCCATCAAGCGCAACACGCGTCCACGCATCGCTCTGATCGGTCACACCCGCCGGAAGATCCGGCGCCGTAGCTCCGATCAGGAAGAACTGGTTCTGGCCCGTCCATAGAACTTCAGTGGATTTCCCGGCCAAACTGCGGCCGATGTCCGGCAATGCGGCGCCAACTGCCTTCTCCAGAGCAGTCGAGACCGCGCCGTGTTTTCCATTGAGCGGCATGATCGAAGTGATCGGGACCGCCTCGAGTTCGCGTAGGCTCATCCCACCCGTCTCAAGCGGCAGGAGGCCCGCGCAGGGCGTTTTTGCACTCAGTTCAATCACGGGCCTTGCCTCCCTCTGGGTCCAGGAACACAGGATCACAGACCTCGCAGAGCGTCTCGACCTCGCGCAGATGGTCCACAAGTTTCACAACTTCGCCATGCCGGGCCCTGCCATTGCGCAGAAAACCCAGCGCAAGCGTGCTTTCCAAAGTCGGGGAGTAGCAGGTCGAGGTCGTGTAGCCCTGCTGGTTTTCGCGCGTCGCGCCTGCCTCCGGATCAAACAGGAAGGCCCCCGCATGCATTTCCTTGACTGCACCCGCGGGTTTTAGGCCCACAAGCTGGTCGCGCGCCTCCCCCAGCAAACCGGGGCGGGCCGCAGCGGTCTTTCCGATGCAGTCCTTCTTGGCCGAGATCATCCGCTCCATGCCGATATCAAACGCAGTCACGCGCCCATGAATTTCGGCATGGGTGATGAAGCCCTTTTCGATCCGCAGGACATTGAGCGCCTCCATCCCATAAGGGCCGCCACCCAACGCCGCAGCCCCGTCGAGGAGATGCTCAAATAGACTCTCGCCATATCGCGCAGGCACGGCGATCTCGTAGGCGTGTTCGCCCGAGAATGAGATCCGGAACAACCGGCCGCTCACGCCGCCAACGTTGACCTCGCCACACCCCATGAACGGAAAGCTTTCGGCATCGATCGGCGCATCCAGAAGCGTGTTCAACAGATCACGGGATTTTGGCCCCGCGACGGCAAATTGCGCCCATTGTTCGGTGACCGAGATGAACCGGACATCCATATCCGGCACGAGGCACTGATGCACAAACTCAAGATGGCGCATCACGGCCCCCGCAGCGGCCGTTGTCGTGGTCATCACGAAATGCTCCGCCCCCAGCCGCGCGGTCGTGCCATCATCCATGACATGACCGTCTTCGCGCAGCATCACGCCATAGCGGACCTTGCCCGGCTTGAGGGTCGAGAAGGTGTTTATATAGACGAAATCAAGAAACGCGCCCGCATCCGGGCCCTGAATATCGATCTTGCCCAGCGTGGAGACATCCGAAATGCCGACGCTGTTGCGCACCATCTCCACCTCGCGGTCGCAGGACTGGCGCCAGTGCGTCTCCCCCTCCTGCGGGAAGTAGGAGGGCCGGTACCACAACCCTGCCTCGATCATCGGAGCCCCGCGTGACACGGTTGTATCGTGGGAGGTCGTGTAGCGCTGCGGTGCGAAGCCGGAGCCCTGCGCAAAGGCGCCCATCGCGGCGATGGAGACCGGCGTGTAGGGCGGCCGGAAGGTGGTTGTGCCCGTCTCGGAAATAGACCGCCCCGTTGCATCCGCCAAAACGGCCAGGGCGTTGACGTTGGAGTTCTTACCCTGATCAGGCGCCATGCCCTGGGTCGTGTAGCGCTTCATATGCTCGACGGAGCGGAAGTTCTCCTGCGCGGAAAGCTTCACGTCCTTGATCGTCACGTCGTTCTGGAAATCCAGCCACGCGCGGCCTTTGCCGGGTGCTGTCCAGAGCGGCGAAATCGCATAGTCGCTGTCATCGGCCTGCGGGGTGCGCGGGGCGCGCGACTCGATGCCGAGAGCATCCAGAACGGTTTTCGCCCGGAAGGCGCCGGATTTCAGGCATCCCTTGGTGGAGAAGGTTCCCCCTGCCGCGCCCGCAACCTCCAACCCCGGAATCATGCCTGGGACCGGAACGAATGCCGCGATCGCCTCGTTCCATTGGGGCCGCCCGTTCATGTGACAGGTGAGATGCAGCGTGGGGTTCCACCCGCCGGAGACGGCGAGACAATCCGCATCTACGAAAAACTCGCTGTTGCCATCGCGGATCCGAACCGATTCCACTCCCATGCGCCCTTTTACCCCGGCAACGGTTGCGCCTTTGTAGATGCGGAAATCGCCCTCAATCTGGGCGTCTTCACGGCTGTCGATGTAGGCTGCCACCTCAAGGCCTGCTGATTGAAGATCAAGAACAGTTCGCAAGGCACTGTCATTATTTCCGAAAATGGCGACCTTCTGGCCCGGCGCGACGCCGTAGCGGTTGATGTAGGAGCGCACGGCAGATGCCATCATTACGCCCGGGCGGTCGTTCGATGGAAAGGCAATCGGGCGTTCGATCGCGCCGGCCGCATAGACAGCACCGCGTGCCACGATCCGCCAGAATGTCTCCACCGGCGCGCCATCCGGAACATCCGCGAGGTGATGGCCGACCCGCTCAAGCGCACCGTAAGTGCCGCCATCATAGGCGCCGGTCACCGTCGTGCGTTTCATCAGCCGGACATTGTCCATCGCACGAAGCTCGGCGATTTTCTCGGCTGCCCAGATATGGCCCGGTTTGCCGCCGATCTCCTCGGTCTCGGAATTCAGGCGTCCGCCAAACCGGAAGTCCTCCTCGCAGAGGATCACCTTGGCCCCGGCCTTCGCTGCGGTCAGCGCTGCCATCAGGCCAGCCGGACCCGACCCGATCACAAGCACATCGCAAAACGCATAGGCCTTGTCATAGCGATCCGAGTTATTCTTCATCGACAGGCTGCCAAGGCCCGCGGCGCGGCGAATAACTGGCTCGTAGATCTTCTCCCAGAAACTCTTCGGCCACATGAAGGTCTTGTAATAGAAGCCCGCGCTCAGAAACGGTGACAGCAGGTCGTTGAGCTCCAGGACGTCCCATTTCAGACTGCCCCAGTGGTTCTGAGATACAGCGCTCAGGCTGTCATGGATTTCCTGCTGGGTGGCACGGACATTGGGCGTGATCTGGTTACCGGCATGCACTTCCACCAAGCCGTTGGGCTCGTGGCTGCCATCGGTCATGATCCCGCGCGGACGATGATACTTAAACGAGCGCCCCACGAGCTTCACATCATTGGCCAGAAGCGCCGAGGCCAGTCTCGTAGCCCTTGTAGATGTCGACGTTGAACCGGAAACTGACCGGACGGGTGCGGTCGATCAGCCCTTTGCCGTCAAGCCTCATGCGCCCGCCCTCTTTACATCGGATGCCAGCGCTGTGCTGAGCACCTCATGGGTCGAGACGTTGCGCTCAACCACGACCCAGGCAGAACACCCGGCCTCATGATGCCACAGATCGCGCGTCACCCCCGCGGGGTTTTCGCGCAGATGCAGGTATTTGTGCATCGCGTCCTGATCGCCCAGTGCGGGCCGGTCCAGGTAGTCCGCAGCCCCGAGATAATAGAACTCGCGCCGGTCGCGGTTGCCGCATATGGGGCATTCGATACGCATGCCTCTTCCCCCTAGTGCAAATTGTGCTGAGAGCCGGTGCCCTCTTCATCCATGAGCCCCTCGCCGGTCCGGAACCGTTCGAAGGTGTGGCGGCGCGCAACCTCGTGCGGGCGGTCTTCCGCCATCAGATGCGCCATGCACCATCCTGAAGCCGGGACCGCCTTGAAGCCGCCATAGCACCAGCCGCAATCCATATAGAGGCCCTCGACCTCGGTCCGGTCGATGATGAAGGAGCCATCGGGTGTCATATCCATGATCCCGCCCCAGCTGCGCAGGACCTTGGCCTTGCCCAGCGCCGGCACAAGCGTCATGCCGGCCTCCATCACATGCTCCATCATCGGCAGGTTACCCCGCGCGGCGTAGGAGGCGTAGAAATCCAGATCGCCGCCAAAGACCAGACCGCCCTTGTCCGATTGGGACAGGTAGAAATGGCCCATTCCGAAGCTGACCACGTGATCGACGGCGGGCTTCAGGCCCTCGCTGACAAAAGCCTGCAGGATGTGACTTTCCACCGGCACCTCAAGCCCCGCCATTGCCGCCACCTGCGACGACCTGCCCGCGGTCACGATCCCGACTTTCTTCGCGCGGATCGGTCCCCTGACGGTCTGTACGCCGGTGACCTTGCCGCCCGTGACATCGATGCCCGTCACCTCGCAGTTCTGGATCAGATCCACCCCCATCCGGTTGGCGCCCCTTGCATAGCCCCAGGCGACCGCGTCGTGACGCGCAGTGCCGCCGCGGGGATGGAACAGGCCGCCATAGATCGGAAACCGGACATTGTCGAAGTCAAGATAGGGAAGCTCTTCGCGGACGCCTTCGCGATCCAGCAGGATCGCATCGTCGCCCTGATTGCACATCATGTTTCCCCGACGTGCGAAAGCGTCACGCTGGCCATCGGAATGGAACAGGTTGATCAGTCCGCGCTGCGAATGCATCACGTTGTAGTTCAGCTCCTGCTCGAGCCCTTCCCACAGCTTGAGGGAATGGCTATAGAACTCGGAATTGCCGGGCAGGAAATAGTTGGCGCGCACGATGGTTGTGTTGCGCCCGATATTCCCCGAACCGATATAGCCTTTCTCGACCACAGCTATGTTCTTGATCCCGTGGTTTTTGGCCAGGTAATAGGCTGTCGACAGCCCGTGTCCGCCGCCACCGATAATCACCATGTCATATTCAGATTTCGGTTCGGGATCGCGCCAGACAGGGCGCCATCCCTTGTTCCCGGTCAAACCCTCTTTCAGAATTCGGATGGCATTGTAGCCCATGGGTCGCTCCAGCAGTTCCGCACGCCCAAAGAACCAGCAATCCAGACCAGTTTCAACAACCGCTGACGCCATTGTTGTGTCCGCAAGCGACAAGAACTGTCTCTGCAGTCAGAAAGCACGAAAAAAGGGCGGCCCGATGATCAGGTCCGCCCATTAAAAGAAGCTCAGAAGGTTCTCTGAGAACCCGCTCAGGCAGGGTTCACATCGCTCCCCGTGTTGTCGGCATCCTCATTGTCGTTTGATTCCACCGGCTCGTCCGTTTTGACGATTTTCGAGGTGAATCGCGGTCGCATGACCATGACGTTCTCCCAGGTCTGCAAACCGATGCCGACATTGAAGGCAGATGCGTAGTCGATGGAGGTTTCCGTCACGATCACGGTCTCGTCGTCGCCCATAACCGGGATCCAGCTGGAATCAAAATCAAGCGCTTGTTGCGTCAGATCTTCCTTGCCGCCGGTCCCGTATGACCATCTGAGTCGGTACTTATTTTCTGCCGGATCCTGCAAATTGTACTCGATCATCGATACACGGAGAACAGCCGGGGAGTCAGACTCGGTGAGGAAGTCGACCAGTGTCGCAAGCCCGTCGATATAGGGCTCGTCGATTTCACTCTCGCGCGAAATGATATCGCTCACCGTGTAAGTCGCTTTCATGGCCAGCGTGTTGTCGCGGTACGCGTCGAACCAGACAAAGACCGCGCAGTAGAGGAAGAAAAGCACCGGAAAGACGATCACGGCTTCAATCGACCCCGAACCGCGTTCGTCTGCCAACTTCGCTTTGGCGTGCGCATTCGCACGGGACAGTGAGCTCTTTAACGTCATGATCAATTGGGCTCCTGTGAAAATGCCGACATTGCGACAAGTTGCATAGCCCCGGTGGCATCCACGTCGAGAATGGATCCCAGTCCCATCGTCGGAAAGATCGGATCAACCACAAAGCAGGCGCGGACATACATGATGTCGTTGGCATTGCCGTTATTAAAAGTAATGGCGGGCTCCGCATCGCTGCCCCGATCGATACAGGTTGCGGTTTCGACCGGCATAACCCAATTGGCCGGGTCGATCCGAACAAGTTCAAGCTGAAGCGTCGAGGTGCAGTTCTTCAGAACCGCGGCATTGTCACAAACCGAGTCGCGGATATCGTCGTGCTTGAAAACCTCACCCGTTCCAAGCCGGATATCACGCACCGTCACGTCCAAGGCGTGCTCCAACATCGTCAGGCGTGTCATCGCCATACCCACCTCGAAGGTTGAGATCAGGATCAGCACGAAAGCCGGAAAAATTATCACAAACTCGATCGTGGCGCTCCCGTCCTGACGAGAGAAGCGCTTTCGGAACAATCGGAGCAATCTGAACATGTCCAACAACCTCGCTTACTTCGTCAGCTTGAGGCGCTGGATCGTTTGCGCGATCGCGTTGAAGGCATCCGCGATTTCGATCCCCTCGACGCGGTAGAAATTGGCGGCCGAGCTGGCACAGTCCTCCATCACGAGGGCCGATGCATCCGACACCTCGAAACCGATCGTAAACACAACCGTCTGCATGTTCTTGGCCGAGTTGCAGGCCGCGCTCAGGCGCGCATTCTTGGTCGTCGTGCCCACCTTGTTTGTGACCTGATCACGCCACTCATAGTATTCCGAGGACCAGTTCCGCATCCTGTACTGGTTGTAATAGGCATTGTATTTCGTTCCCATCATTTCCCAGACTTCCGGCCAGGTCAGACGCTTTGCATTGGTCGCGTTCTTCGGGCTCTGTAGCCAATCATTGTTGCCGGAATTGTAGTCGTAGATATCACTGACGAAATACCAGCTTTCGGTCGAGTTACTGTAGTAGTCATCATAGATCGACAGGTAAGAGCTGCCCGGATCGACCCAGACGTTGGAGTCGCCCGAGGCATAGTCCTCGTCCAGCGTGTATTGCGTGGTGTTCTTTCCGTCCGTCATCACGATCAGGATCTTGATTGCATCGGTGTCTGAATGCAGATTCGGCCGCGTTTTGAAAGCGTCCGAAATCCCAGCCGAGGCCGGCAATTTAGAAATCACCGCGCGTGATGACGGATCGAGGAAGAAGTTGCCCCACTTCACGCCGATATCGATGGAGGTGTTGCCGCCGGCCACAAGGGAATCGATCTTGGCCTCCAGCGCATCAAGGTCCTGCGACATCAGCATGACTTCCGAATAGGGCGCTGTCGGACACATGAACATGCGTTTGTCATTGTCGTCATAGGTGGAGTTCGGATGATTGATCGACGTGTAGAAAGGATCGAACCGGCCAGTGCGCTTGTAGACCGTCGGATCATATTTCATATCCATTTCGTCGAACTGGGTAGAGGAGAAATCGATGCAATTCGCGTCTTCGCTGCCATCGGTCACGGAAAGCAGATCCATCACATCTTTCCCGACATTCACCTGCATGTTGTAGGGAATGACATTGACGGAGACGAGGTCCTTGTTTTCGGGCGTAATGACCGCTCCGACGAATTCCTTGGCTGCTGTCTGGAGGGCTTTCAACTTGGTCTGCTGACCGCCATTTGCCATCTGCGACATCGATCCCGACACGTCGAGAACGAGGCTGATCTCAACCTTCTGCACGCGCTCCTCGGCACTGGCCACCGTGACCGCTGTCAGCGAGTCAATTCCAACCATGTTGAGGAAGAAAGGCCTGATCGTCGTGTTGGCGCTGGCATCCACCTTGCGAAAGTTGAGCCCTTGGTCGGGCGACGCATCGACCTCGTAATCCTTGAGACCGGATTTAGAGAAGTAGTCGATAACCACGTCCTTGGAATCAAGCGGCTGGCTCAGCGCCGCCGCGGCCAGGATGGACCGGTCCAGAGTATATTGAAGATGTGCACGTTCGCGCTCGAAGCGCATGAAGTCCACGGCCATGCCACCAGCAATGAGCATGGTGATTAAAATCATGATGCCGAAGATCAGAACGCCACCATCTTCGGCCTTGCCGAAGACGCGGAAACGGCGAAACAGCCGCGAGCGACGCGAGGCTCTATGAGCCTTATTCTCGCTGTATCTCATTACCACTACCTCCGTTCTAGTCTTACGAAAAGGAACATGACGGTACACACTAATCACCGCCGTAAAATTGCCAAAAGATCATGGCAAAATTTGGGCAGAAACTCCAAAAAATCGTGTAATTTTAATTAGATAAAGGATCAATACGCGTAAATTCCAACGCTTTGTTTCCGACACGTCACCAATACCCAGAATCGAACATTTCGGGAAAGCTCAGACGATGTAGCAACGCCAGCGGCCGGCGCCGAGCGCAAACGTCAATCGCTGAATTCTCGTGACAGAGGGATGTGGGCCTGCCTAGGGTCAGAACAGGGAGAGGCCGCGACAAACGAAAAAGACGGCCCGAACATCAAATGGGGAGATCTGGTGTGAGTATCGCTAAAGAACCGACATTTCGTGAATCCGTGGACATGATGTTCAGCCGCGCCGTTCGGCTGATGGAATTGCCACCCGGCCTTGAACAGAAGATCCGGGTCTGCAACGCGACCTACACGGTTCGGTTCGGCGTCAGGCTGCGAGGCCATATCCACACATTCACGGGCTATCGCGCGGTGCATTCCGAGCATATGGAACCCGTGAAGGGCGGCATCCGCTTTGCACCAAACGTGCATCAGGACGAGGTCGAGGCGCTGGCGGCGTTGATGACCTTCAAATGCGCGCTCGTCGAGACACCTTTCGGCGGCTCCAAGGGCGGGCTTTGTATCGACCCACGGGATTGGGACGAACATGAGCTTGAACAGATCACGCGTCGCTTCGCCTATGAACTGGCCAAGCGCGACCTGATCCATCCCAGCCAGAACGTACCCGCCCCCGACATGGGAACCGGCGAAAGGGAAATGGCCTGGATCGCAGACCAGTACGCGCGCATGAACACGACCGATATCAACTCTCGCGCCTGCGTCACCGGCAAGCCGCTAAATGCCGGCGGGATCGCAGGCCGGGTCGAGGCAACGGGACGCGGCGTCGAATATGCGTTGCAGGAGTTCTTCCGGTATCCCGAAGACGTGGCCAAGGCAGGGCTCGAAGGCACTCTGGATGGCAAGCGCATTATTGTGCAGGGCCTCGGCAATGTGGGCTATCACGCCGCCAAGTTCCTTAGTGAAGAAGATGGTGCGAAGATCATTGCGGTCATCGAGCGCGACGGCGCCCTCATCAACGAGGAAGGCCTCAATATCGACGGGGTCCACGCGTGGATTGGCCAGCATGGCGGCGTAAAAGGCTGCCCGGACGGCCAGTATGAGCCCGATGGTGCGAAGCTGCTTGAGGCCGATTGCGACATCCTGATCCCGGCCGCGCTCGAGGCCGTAATCAACATGTCCAATGCCGAACGCGTCAAGGCGCCCCTGATCATCGAGGCCGCGAACGGGCCGGTCACGGCC
>JABDPP010000421.1 GCA_013042765.1 Litoreibacter sp. | reverse complement strand
GACCCATATCGAACAGGTCGCCAGCCGCCTGAACTGGCCTTGTGTGCGGGTCAACCTCGACAGCCACATTTCTCGGATCGACCTGATCGGCAAGGACGCGATCAAGCTCAAGGACGGCGTCCAGGTCACCGAATTCCAGGAAGGCATCCTTCCTTGGGCATTGCGCAACCCCACCGCAATCGTTTTCGACGAATATGATGCCGGCCGCGCCGACGTGATGTTCGTGATCCAGCGGGTTCTGGAAGTGGACGGTAAACTGACTCTGCTGGATCAGAACAAGGTGATCACACCGCACCCGTATTTCCGCATCTTTGCGACCGCCAACACCGTCGGTCTCGGCGACACCACCGGCCTTTACCACGGTACGCAGCAGATCAACCAGGGTCAGATGGACCGCTGGTCGCTGGTCTCCACCCTGAACTACCTCAGCCACGATGCCGAGGCCGCGATCATCCTGTCGAAGGCACCAACCTACAACACCGCCGAGGGGCGCAAGATCATCGGCCAGATGGTCACCGTCGCGGACCTGACCCGGACGGCGTTCATGAACGGCGACCTGTCCACCGTCATGTCGCCCCGGACCGTCATAGCCTGGGCGCAGAACGCACAGATCTTCAAGGATGTCGGCTATGCCTTCCGCCTGTCCTTCCTGAACAAATGTGACGAGCTGGAGCGTGAGACCGTGGCCGAGTTCTACCAGCGCTGCTTCGACGAAGAGCTGCCCGAAAGCGCGACGAGCGTCAGCCTCGGCTAGATTCCAAGACCTGCCGGGGACAACTGTCCCCGGGTGACATCTTCCTTTTGGACCCGATTTCGGGGCTTTCAGGTCGTGTCCCGTGCGCAACGGCGCCAAAATTCTCCAAACGATTAATTGTATGGCGATAAATTCGGCTTAAAGTCGAATTTATGGGCAGTTTAAAAACTTTAATGTCCGGCATTCTGGCAATTCTTCTCCTGACTTGCCCCGCTACCCCGCTGCCAAATTCGCCATCCGAGCGCATCAAATTGTTCGCCGCCTGCGCCGGGCGTCTTTCTGCCCTGGCCCAGCACCAGTTTCTGTTGGACGGCCCCTCTGCCGAGCGAACCCAGGCGCGCCGTGCAGATTTCCTGACCCTGATCGAGGCCACCCTGCCCCATGCCATTGCCTACGGCATGCCCGCGGAGCAAGCGCTGAACTGGCAGGTCGCTGCGAAAGCTGCGCAGGCCAATCTTTTGCACCATGCAAAGTTCAGCGCCGACGAACGCCGCGCAGACCGAGCGCGGCAAGCCTCGGACGCCTCTCTGCATGCCTGCGACGGATTGCTTCTGGGCGCCTGAACCTCCGTCGTTTCGCATGGCAATTCCCCGAAAAACACCCTAGATTGCGGCCAAACCTCTCAGGACTGCGCTGCCCATGGCCCAAAACGACAATCCCGCCGAGCCGTTCAAGAAAGCTCTGGCCGAAGCCACGAAGACTCTGGCCAACGACCCCGATCTCGGCGTCGCTTTCACGGTGGACCCGCCCGGCATGTCCAATGATCAGGTCCGTCTGCCTCAAGTCACGCGGCGCATGACCAAGGACGAGGTCCTGCTTGCCCGTGGAACCGCTGACGCCTATGCCCTGCGCCGCAGGTTTCATAACCCGCAGACAAACGTGAAATACGAGCCGCAAGGCAACATGGCCCGCGATCTCTACGACGCGATGGAAACTGCCCGCTGCGAGGCGAT
Source organism: Litoreibacter sp. (assembly GCA_013042765.1). Taxonomy (GTDB): domain Bacteria; phylum Pseudomonadota; class Alphaproteobacteria; order Rhodobacterales; family Rhodobacteraceae; genus Litoreibacter. The sequence continues at coordinate 5,009 of JABDPP010000421.1, read as the reverse complement.
GGGCGCCCGCGCGATGCCCGGCACCGCGGGCAACATTGACGCCAAGATCGGAGCCGAGGCAACCCGCAAGGGCTATGAACAGATTACCGAACCTGCGCAAGCTCCGCTGTCCGTCGCCGCAGGTTACCTGATCCGTCACCTCGCGACCGGGCGCGAATTGCCGCCGGGCGCGAAAAACGTGATGAACCTTTGGAAGGACTTCATTGAGCAATCGGCCGGCGGCACTTTGGAAAACTTGCAGGATGTGCTGTCCGACCAAACGGAGTTTGCCCGGTTTGCGCGGCAGGTCATCGACGATCTCGGCTATGGAGATCAGTTGGGCGATGACCCGGACGACATCGACGACGATCAGGACGAGAGCGCTGAAAACGAGGAGCAGCAGCAGGACGAAGACGACCAGTCCAACGCTGACAAGGAAGACAATTCGGAGGATGACGATGTCTCCCCGGAACAGTCTCAGGATGAGCAGCAGGACGCCAGTCAGGCCACGGTTCAGCTCGATGACATGGCCGACGCAGAGATGGGCGACGAGGCGGAAATGCCAGAGGGCGAGGCCCCGCTGGAGCCTCCTGCGCCGCCACCCCACTCCGACGCTGATCCGAACTACACCGTCTATTCAACTGAATTCGATGAAGAAATTCGGGCGGAAGATCTGGCCGAAGCGGCGGAACTTGAACGCCTTCGCGCCTATCTCGACCAGCAGCTTGAGCCTTTGAAGGGCGCGGTCTCACGGCTCGCCAACAAGCTGCAGCGCCGCTTGCAAGCCCAGCAGAGCCGGTCTTGGGAGTTTGATCTCGAAGAAGGCATTCTGGACGCAGGCAGGTTGGCGCGTGTGGTGGCCAACCCGACAACCCCGCTCAGCTTCAAGGTCGAGAAGGACACTGAGTTCCGCGACACCTGCGTGACGCTTCTTCTGGACAATTCGGGTTCTATGCGGGGCCGGCCAATCTCGATCGCGGCGATCTGCGCGGATGTTCTCGCCCGCACCCTGGAGCGCTGTCAGGTCAAAACAGAGATCCTTGGTTTCACCACCCGTGCGTGGAAAGGTGGCCAGAGCCGCGAGGGCTGGCTTGGTGAGGGTCGCCCTCAGCAGCCAGGACGCCTGAATGATCTGCGTCATATCATCTACAAATCCGCCGACGCGCCCTGGCGCCGGACCCGAGAAAATCTCGGCCTGATGATGAAAGAAGGTCTCCTGAAGGAGAATATCGACGGTGAGGCGCTGGAATGGGCGCACAGGCGCATGATGGGGCGTCCCGAAAGCCGCAAGGTTCTCATGGTAATCAGCGATGGCGCGCCGGTAGACGACTCAACTTTGTCCGTTAACCCTGCGAATTACCTAGAGAAACACCTGCGCGACGTGATCGCCATGGTCGAGCGGCGACGCGGGGTGGAACTGATCGCCATCGGCATCGGCCATGACGTGACGCGCTATTACGACCGCGCGGTGACGATCACGGATGTCGAACAATTAGCAGGCGCAATGACCGAACAACTCGCCGCGCTCTTTGACAGTGATCCACGCGCCCGGGCGCGCTTGGTGGGCATCAGACGGGCCGGCTGATGTTTCAGACATTCGAGGCGACGACCTCTCCCCATACCGGCGCCAAACGCCTCGCCGCGCTGCGCGAGGCCATTGCCGGCGCAGGTTTTACGGGATTTCTGATCCCCCGCGCCGACGCGCATCAGGGGGAATACGTCGCTCCCTGTGACGAACGACTGTCCTGGCTGACGGGGTTCACCGGATCAGCCGGGTTCTGCGCCGTCCTGCCGGAGATTGCCGGCGTCTTTATCGATGGTCGCTACCGGGTGCAGGTCAAGGCACAAGTTGACACGGACCAGTTCACCCCCGTGCCCTGGCCCGAAACGAAGCTAGAGCGCTGGCTGCGCGAACAGTTGCGGCAGGGAAAAATCGGGTTTGACCCGTGGCTGCACACGAAGGACCAGATCGACACGCTCACCAAGGAGCTGACCGGAAGCGGGATCAACCTCGTTTCCTGCGAGAACCTCGTGGACCGGATTTGGCACGACCGGCCCGCCGCGCCAGCGGGCAAGGTCGAAAACTACCCGGTCGAGCTGTCCGGCAAGACCTCCGTGGCGAAACGAGCGGAGATTTCAGCCAAGTTGGCGAAAGACAAGCAGCGTGCCGCCGTGCTCACATTGCCTGACAGTATCGCGTGGCTTCTGAACATCCGCGGCAGTGACATCCCCCGAATTCCGATAGTCCAAAGCTTTGCCATCCTCCACGCGAGTGGCAAGGTCGACCTTTTCGCGGATCCGGGCAAGTTCGAGGAATTGCCTGCGGACCCCGATATTTCCGTCCTGCCGCCCGAGAAGTTCGAGGCAGCGCTGGTGCGGCTTCAGGGCCCGGTGCGGGTCGACAAGCGCACCGCGCCGCTGAGAATCTGGCAGATCCTTGATGCCGCCGGCCTTGAGATCAACGACGGGGCGGATCCCTGCATTCTGCCCAAAGCCCGGAAGAACCCGACAGAGATCGAATGCACCAAGACCGCACATCTGCGTGATGCCCATGCAATGGTTGAATTCCTCGCCTGGCTCGACCGCCAGCCGCCGGGATCGCTGCGCGAGATCGATGTCGTCACGGCGCTCGAGGGATTCCGGGCGCAAACGAATGCGCTACGCGACATAAGTTTTGAGACAATCGCTGGGGCCGGTCCCAACGGGGCCATCGTCCACTACCGCGTCACGGAGGAGACGAACCGCAGCCTTGAAGACGGAGACCTTTTGCTGGTCGACAGTGGCGGGCAGTATGTGGACGGCACGACCGACATCACCCGAACGATCCCTATCGGCACGCCTTCAGAGGCACAAAAGCGCTGCTTCTCGTTGGTTCTGAAAGGCATGATCGCCATCTCACGCACATGCTTTCCCAAGGGACTGGCAGGCCGGGACCTTGATGCATTGGCGCGGGCGCCTTTATGGCGGGCGGGTCTGGACTACGACCATGGAACGGGCCATGGCGTGGGCGCCTATCTTTCCGTCCACGAGGGGCCGCAGCGGATCAGTCGGATTGGTGAGGTGCCGTTGGATCCCGGCATGATCCTCTCCAATGAGCCGGGTTACTACCGCGAGAGTGCCTTTGGTATCCGCATCGAGAACCTCATCGTTGTACAGCCGGCTCCGACGATCGAGGGCGCGGATGATCGCGACATGCTCGCTTTCGAGACCCTGACATGGGTCCCTATCGATCGTCGCCTGATCCTCCCAGACATGCTGAGCAATGGTGAACGGGATTGGCTCAACGCCTACCATGAGACAATTCGCGCGCGGCTGGACGTTACGGGAGAAACCGCTAAGTGGCTGGCAGAGGCGACCGCTCCCCTCTAGGCAAAATGGGAAGCGGGATTGACATGAACCTGTTAAATGCAGTGCATAAGCGGGTCGCAGAAAGAGAAAGGGCTGTCATGGCCGATCACATCAAATTGCGCAAAGCAGCTGGAACCTACTCGATCAGGGCTGGCGGCGCCGTGCTGGGCGAAAGCGCGAATGTCATCGAGCTCTCGGAGGGCGACTCCGCCCCGGTGCTGTACGTGCCGCGCTCCGATCTGGCGATGGCGTTTTTTGATTCCTCCGATCACACTACGCATTGCCCACATAAAGGTGACGCGAGTTATTTCACCATTCAGGCGAAGAGCGGGCCAATCAAGAACGCGGCCTGGTCCTATGAGACCCCCAAGGCGGGGCTTGAGGATATCGCGGGTCATCTGGCCTTCTATCCGGACAAGGTGACGGTCGAGCAGACCTGAGCTCGGCACGCTTCCGGCAACCGAGACCCTCTGAATTTTCGCAACCTTTGATACGGATTAGGAATGCTCTTCTGCGGCAGTCGCCGCGAGAGCACGGTTGTACTCGCGCAGCGTGTCAACCTGGAACAAGGCGCCCAAGAGCGTCGGAGGCTCGCCTTTCCCGCCCAGTTTGACCACCGGGATAAACGCCCGGTTGCTCTTCTCGAACTCCACCATGGCTACCTCGAGCGTTGCATTCGGGTCGATGAAGACACCCTGTTCGATCGCGCTCCAGATTGCATCTTCCGGTGCGGGTTCGTGGTGATCGGGCCCTCGCATCACGTTGGCGACCCGGAACATGCTCAGAAGATAGGCCTGAGGCCCGGCCGCAAGATGAATGTCGCGCCGTTCCAACTGCGTGAGGAAGAACGAGCGGTCCACCAGGCGGCTGGAAAGCGCTGTGGACAAAGACACCGCGACCATAACCGCAAGCCCGGTCTGCCAGTCTCCGGTCAACTCGAACACGATAAGCGTGGTGGAAATCGGTGCGCCCAATACCGCAGCGGCCACGGCGCCCATACCGGCCAAAGCGTAGAGCGTCTCAGCCCCGGAGACATTGGGGAAAATACTGGTCGCAATACCGCCAAAGGCCAGCCCGGTCAAAGCTCCGACCATCAAAGAAGGTGAAAACACACCGCCTCCCATGCGTCCTGCCATGGTAATGGCCACCGCAGCTGTCTTCATTACGGCAAAGATTACAGCCTCATGGAGCAGGAGCGATCCGGTCAACGCCGCCGAGGTGGTGCCATACCCAACTCCGATGATATGCGGATACCAAAGCGCAATTGCCCCGAGGAGCGCCCCGGCAATAGCCGGACGTAGCCAGCGCGGCATCCGGGAGGCCTTTTGTACAACAGTGCCAAGGTCGTCCGCCCAGAATACCGCACGCATCAGGACCACCGCGACAAGCCCCGATACGATCCCCAACATGAGGAAGGCTGGCAGCTCCACGTAGAAGGACAGTATGTTTTCCGCCGGCAAGGTGAACTCCGTCACGTTGCCAAACTCAAGCCGGTTGATCACGGTTCCGGCGGCGCTTGCGATGACAATCGGAGCAAAGGCATGCACGGCAAAATGGCGCAGCACGACCTCGAGCGCGAAGAGCGCCCCTGCTATGGGGGCATTGAAACTCGCAGAGACCGCCGCGGCCACCGCACATCCTAACAGATCCCGTCCCGTGATCCCGTCGGCACGGATCAGGCC
>JABDPP010000417.1 GCA_013042765.1 Litoreibacter sp. | reverse complement strand
TCCAAACGCCTTCGCCAAGAATGTTGAACTGGAATATGGTCGGAATGGCGAGCGTTACCGCTTCCTGAAATGGGGTCAGAGCGCATTTAACAACTTCCGCGTCGTTCCACCGGGCACCGGCATCTGCCACCAGGTCAATCTCGAATACCTCTCCCGCACCGTCTGGTCGGACACCGACCAGTCCGGCGAAATGGTTGCCTATCCCGACACGCTGGTGGGCACCGACAGCCACACGACCATGGTCAACGGCGCGGCGGTTCTGGGCTGGGGCGTCGGCGGGATCGAGGCCGAGGCCGCGATGCTGGGCCAGCCGCTCTCCATGCTGATCCCCGAGGTTATCGGCTTCAAGCTCACGGGCGAGATGGGCGAAGGCACCACCGGCACCGATCTTGTGCTCAAGGTCGTCGAGATGTTGCGCGCGAAGGGCGTGGTCGGAAAGTTCGTCGAGTTTTACGGCGAAGGCCTTGATCACCTGCCGCTGGCGGACCGGGCCACAATCGGCAACATGGCGCCCGAATACGGCGCCACCTGCGGCTTCTTCCCGATCGACGGAGAGACCCTGCGCTACCTGACGACCACCGGCCGCGACGAGGCCACGATCGCGCTGGTCGAAGCCTATGCCAAGGAAAACGGCTTCTGGCGCGACGCTGATTACGCGCCCGTTTACACCGACACGCTCGAGCTCGACATGGGCACCATCGTTCCGGCGATTTCCGGACCGAAACGGCCACAGGATTACGTGGCGCTCGATCATGCCAAACAGGCCTTCCACAAGGAAATGGAAGAGACATTCAAGCGACCCATCGACAAGCAAGTAGCAGTGAAAGGCGAAGACTACACGATGGAATCGGGCAAGGTCGTGATCGCCTCGATCACCTCCTGCACCAACACCTCGAACCCTTACGTGATGATCGGCGCCGGCCTCGTGGCGCGCAAAGCGCATGAGCTTGGGCTGAACCGCAAGCCATGGGTGAAGACGTCGCTGGCCCCGGGCTCGCAGGTCGTCTCCGCCTATCTCGAGGCCGCCGATCTGCAGAAGGACCTCGACGCCGTTGGCTTCAATCTCGTGGGCTATGGCTGCACTACCTGCATCGGCAACTCCGGCCCGCTGCAGCCCGAGATTTCCGAGGCGATTGCCGAGGGCGATCTGGTGGCCACCGCAGTCCTTTCGGGCAACCGTAACTTCGAGGGCCGTATCAGCCCCGATGTGCGCGCCAACTACCTCGCCTCGCCGCCGCTGGTGGTGGCCTATGCGCTGGCCGGCACGCTCGATATTGACCTGACGACCGAGCCGCTCGGTCAGGACAAGGACGGCAACGACGTGTTCCTCAAGGACATCTGGCCGACCAGTCGCGAAGTGGCCGATCTGGTCGAACAGACCGTGACCCGCGAGGCGTTCCAGTCGAAATATGCCAATGTCTTTGACGGCGACGAGAAATGGCGCGGTGTCGAAACCACCGACAGCCTGACCTATGACTGGCCGAGCACTTCGACCTATGTGCAGAACCCGCCTTACTTTGAAGGCATGGGCTCCGAGCCGGGCGATATCTCCAACGTCGAAGGCGCCAAGGTTCTGGCGATCCTGGGCGACATGATCACCACCGACCATATCAGCCCCGCAGGCTCCTTCACCGACAAGACACCGGCCGGGGAATACCTGGTCGACCGTCAGGTGGCACCGCGCGATTTCAACTCCTACGGCTCGCGTCGCGGCAACCACGAGGTAATGATGCGCGGCACCTTCGCCAATATTCGCATCAAGAACGAGATGCTGGACGGGGTCGAGGGCGGCTTCTCCAAGGGGCCCGCTGGCACCACCATGTCGATGTTCGACGCGGCCATGGCCTACAAGGCGCAGGGCACTCCGCTGGTCATCTTCGGCGGTGAGCAGTATGGCGCAGGCTCCTCCCGTGACTGGGCCGCCAAGGGCACCGCGCTTCTGGGCATCAAGGCCGTGATCGCCGAGAGCTTTGAGCGGATCCACCGCTCCAACCTCGTTGGCATGGGCGTTATCCCGTTCGAATTCACCGGTGGCGACAGCCGCAAGAGCCTTGGCCTGACCGGCGAAGAGACCGTGAGCATTCACGGCCTTGACGGCGATCTGCAGCCGCTCAGCGAAGTGCCCTGCACGATCACGATGGGCGATGGCACGGTCAAGGAGATCTCACTGAAATGCCGGATCGATACCGCGATCGAGAAGGAATATGTCGAGAATGGTGGCGTGCTGCACTATGTGCTGCGCCATCTCGCGGCGGCCTGATCCGGTTCCGGACCTGTTGGTTCTTTGGCCCTCTCCGGCTTTCCGGGGAGGGCGTTTTCTATGGCCGGCGACGGTGTCTTTGTCAGGCGTATCGAGGCCTTCGGCGAGGATATTTGGGGAGAAATGAAGGCCGGTGGCATTTGGAACGCCTCAGCGATGTTTTGACAGGCGTGCGGTCGCGTGATCTCATGAAAACATGAAAGGTTTTCCCGATTTGCCGCCGGTCTGGCTGGTGTTTTTTCTCGTTGTGAACTGGGCCGTGGCGCGGTTTATTCCCGGCAATCCGGGGTCCCCCTTCCTCGACCTTGTCAGTTGGGGGCTGATCGGCCTCGGGCTGGTGCTGATTGGCTGGTCAGCTTTCTGGTTCTGGCGGCGCAAGACCACGATCGAGCCGCATCATGCGCCGCAGGTTCTGATCGTGAAAGGGCCTTACCGGCTGTCGCGCAACCCGATCTATCTCGGCATGGTGATCATTCTAGTGGGCGCCGTGATCGGGCGCGGGCAACCCTTGTGCCTGCTTCTGGTGCCGTTCTTCATTGGGATCCTGTCGCGCCGCTTCATCCAACCCGAGGAGGAGAGCCTGCGGGAGGCCTTCGGTGAGGCGGGTGAGGCCTACCT
>JABDPP010000415.1 GCA_013042765.1 Litoreibacter sp. | reverse complement strand
AAAGCGCGACATCGCACAAAAGGACGTGGAAACCAGCTTGATTGAGCGTTTTCTCTATCCCAAATTCGGGCCCGGACAACTCTGGGAAGTGGTTGCACGCAAGGTGGAAGAGGCCGGTGGAACTGTTCGAATGCAATCACGGGTCGAGCGTGTACATCACGCAGGCGGGCGGATTTCCGGGGTGGATGTCAGAACCGAAGACGGGCAGACCGAGTTCGTGCCGGGAGACATGGTGTTTTCGTCCATGCCGATCCAGCACCTGATTGGAGGCTGGGCACCTGCCGCACCCGCTTCTGTTTCGGCGGTCGCGCAGGGTCTCATCTACCGCGACTTTATCACTGTGGGCGTTTTGCTGAACCGCCTGACGCTTGGCGGCGGCGTTGACGGCCACGGGTTGGCGGAGCATGTCTCGGATAACTGGATCTATATTCATGAGCCAGATGTGCAGGTTGGCCGTGTACAGTTGTTCAACAACTGGTCGCCTTACCTTGTGGCCGACCCGGCCAAAGTCTGGCTGGGCCTCGAGTATTTCGTCAATGAAAGCGACGCGTTCTGGCAGGACGATGATGCGAAAATCATCGCTTTGGCAAAAACCGAGTTGGAGGCATTGGGGATGGCCACGCCAGATGACGTGATCGACGCGGTCGTGATCCGCACGCCCAAGGCCTATCCCGCCTATTTCGGAACCTATGGCCGGCTGGACGAGATCCGCGATTATGTGATGGGTTTCGAAAATCTCTACTGCGTCGGGCGCAACGGGATGCATCGATATAACAATCAGGACCATTCGATCCTGACGTCACTGGTTGCGGTTGACGGGATTTCCGAAGGGAAAGACCGGCGTGCAGAAACCTGGCAGATCAACACCGAACAAGATTACCATGAAAGCAAGTGATCCTGGTCCTGCTACCGGTACGGGCAAGGCGTTTTCGAGCTTCGTACCGTGGCTGATCCTGCTGGTCCTCATGGTCCTCACGCGGCCCTATCGCGGCATTCATCATGATGGCTATTTGTACGCTGCCCAAACCCTGCGTCGGATCGATCCGCAGAACCTTGCCGGTGACGTCTTTTTTGAATTCGGCAATCAGGACAGCTTCACTATCTTCACTGCGCTCTACGCGCCCTTCGTCCGGGTTATGGGGCTAAGCCACGCCGACTCGCTTTTCTGGGCGCTTGGCCTTGTGTGCTGGTTTGCGGCACTGGCGGCGCTCGCCGGTCACCTCTTTTCCGACCGGAACCATCGGTTGCTCGCAATGGCAGCGGCGATCCTTTTGTCCGCGCGTTATGGCAACGCCATCCTGATCTATGGCGAGGGCTATGTGGTGCCGCGCCCGTTTGCCGAGGCTGCAGGGCTTTTGGCGCTGTATCTCGGGCTCAAGGGCAGATACGCCTCTGGCGCTGTCTTTACGCTGGTGGCCGGGGTGTTGCATCCGATCACCGGGCTTAGCGTAGCAGCCCTCTGGCTTTGGTTCGCGGTCCGCTCTTTTGTGTTGTGGTTCGCTTTCGTCTTCGTGGCTGGCCTCGCGGGGCTCTGCCTTGGGTGGCTCGGTGTCGCGCCTCTCACATGGCTTTTCCAGAGTATCGATCCCGACTGGGCAGCCTTGCTGTCTCTCAGAGTATCCATGGCATTCCCCTCAACCTGGGCAGGAAGCGGAGTGCTGACCCTGTGCTTGCCCCTCCTCTCACTGGCGATTGTTCTGACAAGAGGAGCTGGCCCTGCACGCGACCTCGCGAAGGGAGTTCTGATCGTCGGCCTGGCCACCACACTCGCAGCACTCATCGGGGCTGATCTGCTTGCCAACCGGTTCCTGACGTCGCTTCAGCTGTGGCGCGGTCTGCTTTGGGTCGCGCTGGTCGGCAACTTCCTGAGTATTGCTGCCCTCCTTGTGTTGCCTGCCGGTGGTTGGTCCCGCAGGATCTTCGTGCTGGCTTGCCTGTTCAGTGTAGTCGAGTTTCACATCAACCAAACGCCTTTCCTCTCCTCGGCCACGGGAGGGCTCGCCTTGATCACACTTCTGTTCGAGATCCGGGCGCGCCGCACCGCTGCAAACTGGGCGGGCCGGCTTTGCGCGGTCCCGGCGGTCTTCGCGGGTGTCACATTGCTGTCTCTGAGCGTGGGAAAATTCGGCACGGATGTGGGACTGCGCCTTGGTCTCATCCTGCTTATGCTGATCGTCTTTCTGTGGGTGATGATGTCGCGGGACTCCGTGTCTCGACCGCTTGGCGCTGTGGTCGTTGCTTTGGCTGCTGTCATCTTGACGTGGGATGCGCGCACGCCATGGCAGCACTATGTCCTTGGCGACGCGGCTGTGCCGGAAGACGTTCAATCAGCGGTGGCGGGGCGGACCGTGTATTGGGACGACGCGCTCGATCTGGTCTGGTTCAAGCTGCAGGTCCCGCAGTTCTATGCCTGTCGCCAGCAAGGGGGCCGGACGTTTTTCCGGGCACAGGCGATGGAGATTGCCCGCCGCGCAGAAATCCTCAGAGCATTGAACGGACAGGAATTCTGGGATGCGGAGGGCGCCGTGTGTACGGCGAAGGCCGACCTTGATGCAAATGGCCCCACGCGGCGGGATCAGTTTGTCGATGCTTGTGAGAAATTGCCGGAACTTGATCTCATCGTGATGCGGACAAAGCTGGAGGAATTGCCGCGCTTAAGCTGGTCTATGCCTGCGCCCGATCGTGATATTCGGACGGAATCTGAAGAGAAAACGGAGTTTTATTTCTATTTCTGCGAGGATTTTCGCGGGAATTAAGTAGCGCGAACAACACAGTTTGTATCTAAAACGTCGCAGAAAGCGGCAATATCGCTGCCGGCGCCGACAATGCTTGATCCGGATTGAAGCGCTGCGTTACGTTTTCAAAAAACAGGTGCTTTTGGCGTGCGTCGCGCATAAAGATCGGGCTTCTGATCAAGTGCCGCGCGAGATTGAGGTGAGTGGACGACATGAAAATATTTATTCCAGTTGTGCTGGTGCTGTCGCTGGCTGGTTGTAACTTCTCTGGCTACAACGAAGATCCTTTGAACGTTCGCGATACGCCGAACCGCGAATACTATCCTGACGACGATCCACTGGTCGTAGCCAAGATGCAGTTCACGGCCGGAAACTATGGTCGCGCATACAAGGAATTTGATAAGGCGCTCGACGTTTATCCGAACGACCCGGCGGCATGGCTCGGGTTTGCGGCATCGTCGGATATGCTTCGCCGCTTCGACAAATCGGATGTCGCCTATGCCAAGCTGCGGCCGATCATCGGAAACCGGATCGAGTTTCACAATAACTACGGATACTCGCTTCTGTTGCGCGGTGACCTGATTGGCGCGCGCCGTCATTTCCTGCGGGCCTACGAGATCGATCCTTCGAACGAAACCGCAGCTAACAATCTGGAATTGTTACGCAATTCGGTCAACTTCCCGAAGCGTGCGCCCGGCGATCTTAGAGGTATCTGAGGCTAAGAGATCCTGTGGCAGCCATGGCGTATGTCTCCGTTGCCGTAGGACTGATCGCGCTGGCGCAGCTGGTGCATGTGGCGTGGCATGATTTCTGGTATCTCAAGATCCGCAATAAGGCGGTTCTGGCCCTTCTGATAACGTACCTTGTCTGGGCCGCGCTGAACGGGTTTTCCACATTTCTCAGTGATCTGGCCATCGCGGCCTTGCTGGTTTTGCCTGCGCTGCTCATGTGGTTGCTTCGCTTGCTCGGCGCGGGGGACGTGAAACTCTATTTCGCGCTGGGATTGCTGCTGGGCCTGTCGCATGTCGGTCTTTTCGTGATCTTTCTGCTTGTGGTCACATTGCTGTTTCAAGCGGCACTGTGGATTGCAGGTCGCCGCTCGGAAGGTGGGGCCGTGTTGCAACGCATGCGCTTTTTCCGGTCGGAAAAGAAGGCGCCTTACGGTGTTGTGATTTGCATTGCGGCATTCGTCCCGGTTTTACTGCGTATAATGGGCGTCCCTTGATCGACACCGGGGATTGTGAGACTTTGAGGCTCAGGGACTTCTCCCTGGCTTAATGATTGAACACTGAGTTTTCAGAGGTTGGTATGCGGTCTTTCAAGAAAGAAGAACGGGGCTTCGTCCTTTTATTTGCTTTACTTGTGCTGCCGGTTTTCTTCGGGTT
>JABDPP010000412.1 GCA_013042765.1 Litoreibacter sp. | reverse complement strand
GGGTAGTAGCGGCTCAGACCGAACTCTGGCGTGATGCCCGGGAGCGCCGGCGCGTTCACCGCGACCTGGCTCAGGTCTTCCCAACTCAAACGGTCCGCGATCGTCACCGGCACCAGCCGCGAGCGTTTGCGAAGTTCCTCCCGCGCACGGTCGAGATCTTCGGGTGTAAGAGGAATGATCCGGCTCAGATCCTGCAACGTGCGTTCCGGGTCGTCGACCTCGTCGCGCACCATGACAACGCGGTAGTTCTGCTCGTTTCCGGCAATCAGCACACCGTTGCGGTCGAAAATCAGTCCACGCGCTGGGGGCAAAAGCCTGATATTGATCCGGTTTTCTTCAGCCAGAAGCCTGAACTGATCGGCCTGATCCACCTGCAGGTGGCGCATGCGCAGTCCCAGCAAGCCCGCGAAAGAGATCATCCCGCCCCCGAGAATCAAGCCCCGCCGAGTTATCCGGCGAGAGCTATCTTCGGTATCCTTTGGCGAGCGCCTCATATCACTGCTTCTCCGCTCTTCAAGTCACTGGGCCGGGCTCTTCTGATCCCGAGGATAAAATGTGAAAACGCGATCACAAAGGGATAAGCGGCCATCGTGACCAGAACGTGAAGCGCGAGAGTCGCCAGATCTGGGGGCGTCAGGCCAAACACCAGCTGGGTAACGGCGTTACCGGCAACCATGGCCGTGAAGACCCCACTGAAAACAGCAAACTCGACAAGAAACGGGAATTCTGTCGGCGCCACTGATCGCCGTCTCAGAAATTCCGTCGCGACGAGTACGATCGCAGTCCAGAGCCCCGGCGGGCGCAAGTAGAGCAAGTCAGCAAGGAAGAACACCCCAACGACCAGCAAGACCGGCACATAAGCGGGGCGTCGCATGATGAGAACCGCCGCGACCGCAAACAGAAGATCCGGCGCAGGCAGCAAGGCCGGGGTAGTCCGCAACGGCAACATCTGGATGAACATCACACAAGCGCAGGTGGCAAGGAAAAGACCACGAAACATCCAGCGGCGGGAGGCAGCAGGATCAACCATCAGATCCCTCCTCCTGCACCTCGACCGTGCTGATCGCCGGCTCATCGATCGCAATCAGGTTGCCCGTGGACTCGATGGGGTCCTCTGGCGGTGTCCGCAATACCCGGAGGAACTCCAACCTGCCGTAGTCTGCGGCCAGCCGCACCCGGAAACGGCGATCGGGCCCGCGGGTGATCTGCCCCACCAATATGTCCGCAGGGAAAACTTTGCCGTCTCCCGAGGTTACGACCCGATCCCCTGCACGCACGTCCTCGATGCTCTCTACGATATCGATGGGCGGCGCGAGCGTGTTATCGCCGACCAGAAGCGCCTTCTGCCCTGAGGGTTGGATCGTGATCGGGATCCGGCTGTTCGTGTCCGTCAGAAGTATGACCCGGCTGGTTTTCTTTCCGACCCCGGAAATTCGGCCGACGAGCCCGAGTCCGTCCATCGTCGCCCAGCCGTCCTGAATGCCGTCTCGTGCGCCAACGTTGAGCAACACGGACCGCCGAAAAGGGGATCCGTTATCGGTCATGACGACGCCGGTAACATAGGTCAGCTGCGCGTTCAGGCGGACTTTGTTCAGATCCAGAAGGCGTGCGTTTTCCTGCTCAAGCTGGAGTGCAGCCTCACGCCAAGCTTTGAGTTGCTGAACCTCGCGTCGAAGCTCCTGATTTTGCTCATAAATTCGCGTATAGGACTGGAAATTCTCGAACATGTGCAAGACTTTGGTGACGGGCACAAACGCCCAATCGAAATTCGGAACCACCTGGTCGACAACCGCACTCCGGAACCTCTCCATTCTTGGACTGTCGACCCGCCAGACCGTGAAAACAGCAAGCATCAGCAAGACCAGAAAACCAATCAGAATGCGTCTGATGGGGCGACCATATTCTTCCTGTCCGCGTTGGTCTCTTGCCATTTCAGCTCACCTGCACGACCCCCGGTTTCGCCTCTGCGCCCAGCGCCTGATCAAACGGGCGTTGACCGATCATAGGGCGGCTTAGCTGTCGTAGTCTATCACGTGCCGCAGTTGTTTTTCATATTCGAGCGCCTTGCCGGTTCCCAGAGCCACGCAATTGAGGCTCTCGTCAGCGACGGAGATTGCAAGACCCGTCTGTTCACGCAATGCGAGATCAAGCTCACCCAGAAGCGCGCCGCCACCCGTCAGCATCACGCCGCGGTCAACAATGTCGGCGGCCAGATCCGGCGGCGTGGCCTCCAGCGCTGTCATCACGGCCTCACAAATCGCCTGCACAGGTTCAGCCAGTGCTTCGGCCACCTGTGCCTGGTTGATCTCACTTTCCTTCGGCACACCGTTAAGCAGGTCGCGGCCACGGATCTGCATGGACGAACCGCGTCCGTCATCCGGCATGCGCGCCGTCCCGATGGAGGTCTTGATCCGCTCCGCGGTGGATTCGCCCACGAGCATGTTTTGGTGCCGGCGCAGGTAGCTGATCAGGGCCTCGTCCATACGGTCGCCGCCCACGCGGACCGAGCGCGCGTAGACGATGTCGCCCAGAGACAGAACCGCGACCTCGGTCGTGCCACCGCCAATATCTACGACCATCGAGCCGGTCGGATCGGTGATGGGCATCCCCGCACCAATTGCGGCTGCAATCGGTTCCGCGATCAGGCCCGCCTTGCGGGCACCGGCGCCAAGAACAGATTGACGGATGGCGCGTTTTTCCACCGGAGTCGCGCCATGCGGCACACAAACGATGATCTTTGGTTTCGTAAAGGTCGACCGACGGTGCACCTTGCGAATGAAGTGCTTGATCATTTCCTCGGCGGTGTCGAAATCGGCGATCACGCCTTCGCGCATCGGACGGATCGCCTCGATCGAGCCGGGTGTGCGCCCCAGCATCAACTTGGCGTCTTCACCGACCGCGAGTACTTCCTTGCGCCCCGCCTTGTTGTGATAGGCAACAACCGAAGGCTCATTCATGACGATCCCACGCCCTTTGACATAGACGAGTGTATTCGCCGTGCCGAGGTCGATCGCCATATCAGACGAAAACAACCCAGATAAAAAACCGCCTGCCATGCGTTTTGACTTTCTGCTCGTTGCCCGGAGAGCCCGCCGACTCATGTCTTGCGGGCTCGTTATTGTTATAAGAGAGCAGCATGCTAGGGGGAAGGGAAGTCGGCAGTCAAATCAGCGCGATTTTGCCGTCTTCCACCCCGTTGCAATCAGGAGACATCCTTATAGGAAACCTCGGCCACGTCCGGACCCGATTTTTCGCGTCGGATGAGCAATCGATTGAGCGCATTCACATAGGCTTTGACCGATGCCACGACAGTATCGGTATCAGCGGATTGCCCAGTCGCGATCTTGCCGTCCTCTTCCATCCGAACGCTAACCGTTGCCTGCGCATCGGTTCCCTCGGTCACAGCGTGCACCTGGTAGAGTTGCAGACGTGCCTTGTGTGCAAATATCGACTTCACCGCGTTGAATGCCGCATCGACCGGACCATCGCCGGTGGAATGAACTGATTTCTCCTCACCATCCACGATCAGGGTCAGGTCCGCCGTTTGCGGGCCCTCGGTGCCACAGACAACCTTCAGAGATTTCAGCTGTAAGCGGTCGGATTGCTCATCTGCGGCGGTATCGCGCATCAGCGCGATCAGGTCGTCGTCGTAGACTTCCTTCTTGCGGTCTGCCAGCGCCTTGAACCGAACGAACACATCCTTGAGCTGATTGTCGCCCAAATCGTAGCCCAAATCGGCCAGCTTGGAGCGCAACGCCGCCCGCCCGGAATGCTTGCCCATCACCAGATTGGTTTCGGTCAGGCCAACATCTTCCGGCCGCATGATCTCAAAGGTCTCTGCATTCTTGAGCATGCCATCCTGATGGATACCGCTCTCGTGCGCAAAAGCGTTCTTGCCAACAATCGCTTTGTTGAACTGCACTGGGAAACCACTCACCGCAGCCACGCGACGCGAGATATTCATGATCCTGGTCGTGTCGATCCCTGTACGGAAAGGCATGATGTCGTTGCGGACCTTGAGCGCCATGACGACCTCTTCCAGAGCCGTATTGCCTGCCCGCTCGCCCAGGCCGTTGATCGTACATTCGATCTGGCGCGCGCCGGCTTCCACAGCCGCCAACGAATTGGCCGTCGCCATGCCCAGATCGTTATGGCAATGGGTCGCAAAAACGACCTCGTCCGCGCCTGGAACTCTTTCAATCAACATGCGGATCAGCGCGGCGCTTTCGCGCGGGGCAGTATAGCCAACCGTGTCGGGAATATTGATCGTCGTCGCGCCGGCCTTGATCGCGATTTCGACCACGCGGCAGAGGTAATCCTCCTCGGTCCGCGTCGCATCCATTGGTGACCATTGCACGTTGTCACACAGGTTGCGCGCATGGGTTACGGTCTCGTGGATCCGGTCCGCCATCTCGTCCATGTTCAGGTTCGGGATCGCGCGATGCAGGGGCGAGGTTCCGATAAAGGTATGGATCCGCGGCTTCTTCGCGTGCTGGACAGCTTCCCAGCATCGGTCGATGTCCTTGTAGTTGGCTCGCGCGAGGCCGCAGATCACGGCGTTCTGGGTCTGCCGTGAAATTTCGCTGACAGCCCGGAAATCCCCTTCGGAGGCGATCGGGAAGCCGGCCTCGATTATGTCAACGCCCATTTCGTCGAGCAGGTTGGCGATCTCCAGCTTTTCTTCATGGCTCATGGTCGCGCCGGGGGATTGCTCACCGTCACGCAAAGTTGTGTCAAAAATCATGACACGATCTTGATCTGCTTTATTGGTCATTTCTGATATCTCTTCCGGTTTTCTTAGCTTTGACTGTCCGGCGCTTCATCCCCCTGAGCGGTCGCGCCGAATGGCACGCTCAGAGGCTGCTAAGAAGAAGGAGCGCATGCAGGTCGGTCCGGCAAAAGGCCGGCTCAGGGGTGGTATGAGGACATGCGTTCATGACGCAAATAATACGCGACAGTGGCCAAAAGAAAACCCAAAAATTGACATCGCAAACGGGATCGTGGCACCCGAGCTGAACGATAAGCCTAAGAGGGGTCCGTCCTTCTAAGCGGCGTTGACCACTGGGCACACAAGGCTAGGTCTCGCAACCTGGGAGGCTCGCAATGAAAGCTCTTATCATCGGAATGAGTGGCGGGATCGGCGCGGCACTGGCACAGGCCCTGCGGGCTCGCGGCTATCAGGTGACCGGCCTGTCGCGGAGCACCGATGGCCTCGACGTTACCAACGAAGTTTCGATTGCAGACGCATTGGGCGGCCTTTCAGGCGATTTTGACGTTGTGGTCGTCGCGACCGGCGCACTGGTGGTGAACGAAGCAGAACCGGAAAAGGGCATCAAGGCTCTGACCGCTTCGGCGATGGTCGATCAGTTCCGAGTCAACGCAGTTGGCCCGGCGCTGATTCTCAAGCACAGCCTGCGACTTCTGCCCCGCGACAGGCGCGCGGTTTTCGCGGCTATCTCTGCCCGGGTCGGTTCAATCGGCGACAACCAGATCGGCGGGTGGCATTCCTATCGAACAGCAAAGGCCGCCCTGAACCAATTGATCCACGGCGCGTCGATAGAACTGAAGCGAACCCATAAGCAGGCCATCTGTATCTGTTTGCACCCCGGCACCGTAGAGACACCCTTTACCGCCAAATATGCGGGTCATCACAAGACCGTACCAGCCTCCATCGCCGCAAGTAATCTGGTCGATGTGGTGGAGACGCTCACCCCTGAGAACTCGGGTGGTTTCTTTGACTATTCCGGGAAACAAATTCCC
>JABDPP010000402.1 GCA_013042765.1 Litoreibacter sp. | reverse complement strand
ACCATAAGCCGGGCCAGCTGCACGGTTTCATGTGGGTGCTCGACGTGACCGACATGGACGCGATCGAACCGGTTGCCGCCTGGGACCTGACCGAGCGAGCCTGCCCCTGGGCGGGTATGGACGGCGTGCGCTTCGGGGCGCACCAGTTCCGCGAGAAGCTCGACAGCACCCTGATCTATGCCACCTGGTTCGCCGGTGGTCTTCGGGTCATCGATGTAGCCGACCCGCTGCATCCGGTGGAGCGTGCCTTCTACATTCCACCTGCGGGAAAGAACGGAGAACCACCGCAATCCAATGACGTCGATCTCGATGCCAATGGATTGATCTATGTACTCGACCGGAACAGCGGTCTCGATATCCTGGAGATGAAACTGTGAGCGATACCGAACTTCTGCCCCCGAGCATCGACCCGAAAACCAAGGCAATCGGCATCCGCCGTGTCACTGGCCGCAACGAAGCCTCGACCCGCTCGGTGATGATGGTGCGCGACCACGTGGTCATCACCGACGAGAAGGGTACGAATACCGGCCCGACTCCGCTTGAGATGGCACTGTCGTCGCTGGTCGGTTGCGAGGGCGTGATCATCAACCGCTGCGCGGAAGCGATGAACTTCGAATACACCGGCGTCGACATGGAAGCCGATGGCGAGGTCGACCAGCGCGGCTCGCGTGGTGTTCAGGGCGTGCGCCCCTATTTCAACTGGGTGAAGATGCGCATCCGGGTCCATACGGAAGAATCCGAAGAGCGTTTCGAGCGCCTGATCCGCAACGTCGAATACCGCTGCCCGGTGATGAACCTCTTCCGCTCGGCTGATGTAACGCTTGACGTGAGGTGGGAACGGGTCGCCCCATGAGCCTGTCGCTTTCCATAAATGGCGAGCAACATGAGATAACCTGCGATCCTACCACGCCTCTGGCGTATGTGCTGCGCAACGCATTGAAGTTGAAGGGCACCAAGATCGGCTGCGGCCTTGAACAATGCGGCGCGTGCGCGGTTCTGGTGGATGGCGAAGTGGCCTTGAGCTGCTCTGCGGCGGTGGAACAGTTCGTCGGCAAGGAGATCGTCACAATCGAGGGTGTTGGCGCCACCGAAATCGGCGCGCGGGTGCAAGACGCCTTCGTGGCTGAAACCGCAGCGCAATGTGGCTATTGCACCTCCGGCCTCGTGGTCGCGGCGACCGCCCTGATCAGTGACGGGCGCGGAACGGATCGCGCAGAGACAGTGGAGGCGCTCGACCAGCATCTTTGCCGCTGCGGTTCTCACCCCCGCGTTCTGCGCGCGATTGAACGGGCTGCCAAAGCATCATGAATATCGACGACTATCCAAAGGTCAGCGACTGGATCGAGCTTCGGCAGGGTCGGATTTGTGTGCATAGCGGCAAGGTTGATATCGGGCAGCGCATCTCAACCGCCCTGATCCGGATCGCCTCGCGCGAATTGACCTCACCCGCTGACCAAATCGACGTGTCCGAGGTGCGCACCGATCAGGCCCCCGATGAAGGCATTACTTCCGGCAGCAACTCGGTCGAGCATTCGGGCCGCGCCGTGGGCTTGGCCGCGACTACGCTGCGCGCCGAACTGGCACGTCTGGCTGCAGCGCAGCTTGGGGTCGATGCCGAAGAGATTAGTTTCGAAGACGGCGCCATCACCCATCGTGCCACCAACCAGAAAATCGCAATCATCGATCTGATGGACGAGGTCAGCCCCGACCTGATGATCGATACCAAAGCAACCTTTGCCCACGCGACAGACGTGCCCGTGGGCGCGCCATTCATGCGCGGCATGGCGGAAATGGTGAAGGGCGAGTTCACCTTCGTTCACGACATCGACCTGCCGGAGATGCTGCATGCCCGTGTCGTACGCCCACCGCATGCGCTGTCGCATCTGGAAAATCTCGATCAGGCATATGTCGACAAACTCTCGGAAAGCGGAATGCAGGTTTTGCGCGACGGCAGTTTTCTTGCGATTGCCGGACCTTCGGAGTGGCATGTCATCCAAGCGGCTGAGCGGCTGCAGGCGAGGTGCCAATGGAGCAAGGCCGATTTGCCCACGGATGATGTTTTCGCGCGGCTGACCCCCGAAAATGCAACCCGGTTCAACGTCGTCGACGGAACGCCACAAAAGGGCCCCCTGCCGCCGACGCTGGAACAGGTCGATTACAGTGCGCGCTACCAACGCCCCTACCAGCTGCATGGCGCGCTCGCGCCGTCAGCTGCCTGCGCGGAATGGCGTGACAATACCCTGCACGTAATGTCCCACAGCCAGGGGATCTATCCACTGCGCGAAAGCATGGCTGACAGTCTTGGCCTCGCCATTGAAGATGTCGTCATCACCCATGTGCCGGGATCAGGATGCTACGGGCATAATGGGGCAGATGACGCCGCCTTCGAGGCTGCCCTGATCGCCCATGAAATCCCGGACACACCGATCCTGCTGAAATGGAGCCGCGCTGACGAGCACGCATGGGAGCCTTTTGCTCCCGCCATGGCGGTGGACCTCGCGGCGAAACTAGACGAGGCGGGCAAGATCACATCCTACACGGCGGACGCGTTCAGCGACACGCATCGCGGCCGTCCCCGGCCGGGACCCGACAAGGCAGGTCCGGCCCGCCTTCTGTCCAACCGTTTCCGCGCGGATCCCATGGATCCCTATGTCGGCACGCCAAACATGAACAAGCAGGGCGGCATGCATCGAAATCTCGATCCGATCTATGACTTTCCCGAACGCCGTCTGACCAAGAACCTCGTGACAGGGCTGCCTCACAGGACATCGGCCCTGCGCTGCCTCGGCGCAGCCGCAAATATATTTGCGCTGGAAAGCTTCATGGACGAGCTGCGTCTCAAAGCAGATCGCGACCCGTTCGACTACAGGCTCAGCCAGCTTGAGGACCCGAGGTCGCGGGATGTGTTGACCGAATTACAGGCGCGGGTCGCAGCCTTGCCCGTACCTGCTCCGGGTGAGGGCCGCGGCATCGCTTATGCACAATACAAAAACGCCATGACCCGTGTCGGCATTTGCGTCGATCTGGAGGTAACCGATGAAGCCGAAGTCCGACTGAAGCGTGCGGTGATAGTGGCCGATGCAGGCCGGATCGTCGACCGCGATGGGCTTATGGCCCAACTGGAGGGCGGTTTCATCCAAGGCGCAAGCTGGGCGCTCTATGAACAGGTCACCTGGGATTGGGAAGGCATCCAGAGCCGCGATTGGGACAGCTATCCGGTGATGCGTTTCGGGAACGTGCCGCCGATCGATGTTCATCTGATTGAGCCCGAAGGTGTGCCCTCCGCCGGTGCGGGCGAGGCCTCCCCAAGCCCGACGATCGCGGCCATCGCGAACGCGATCTTTGAGGCGAGCGCCATCCGCGTGCGCCAGATGCCGTTCACGCCGGAAGCAATAATGCAGGCGGCGATGGACGAATAATCACGATCCCCGGCGACGGATGCGCCGGGAGGCAGCCTTTCCGCAAACGGGAGGGTGACAAAACTGGATCAGGACACCGGACCAAGGGACAACGCCTATGCCAACCCCGACCGCTCACGTGATACTCGACGGGCACAACGATGTTCTCAGTCGTCTTCAGCAGGAGGGCGGCATTTCTGCGGCAGAGAGCTTCCTAACCGGGCGCGAGGGTCATATTGACTTGCCACGCGCCCGATCAGGCGGATTTGGCGGTGGTTTCTTTGCCATCTACGTTCCCTCGCCCATCGATCTCGACATGAGCATGGAGATGATGAGCAAGCCGGAATACGACCTGCCACTGCCTGATCCGATCCCGGTTGGCAGGGCATTTCCCCATGTGATGGAGCAGGCTGCAATCCTGATCAGGCTTGAAGAGTTGGGCGCCTTGAAAATTTGCCGCAAAGTGGTGGATCTGCGCGCGTGTCTGAGCAATGGCACGATTGCCGCGATCCTGCATATCGAAGGGGCCGAAGGCATAGACCGTGAGCTTCACAATCTTGATGTTCTCTATCAGGCTGGACTACGCTCGATCGGGCCGGTTTGGTCACGACATACGATCTTCGGCCATGGCGTGCCGTTCCGTTACCCCAGCGACGGCGATATCGGCCCGGGCCTGACAGAAGACGGAATCCGGCTGGTGGAGCGCTGCGACGCGCTTGGCATCATGATTGATCTGTCCCATCTCAACGAAGCCGGGTTCTGGGATGTCGCATGCGTCAGCTCGAAACCGCTGGTGGCGACGCATTCGAACGTTCACGCCATTTGCCCTCACTCCCGCAATCTTACGGACAAACAGCTTGCCGCGATCCGCGAAAGCGAAGGAATGGTTGGTTTGAACTTCGCGGTGGCCTTCCTGCGCGCTGACGGGCGGATGCTCGAAGATGTGCCCATGAAACAAATGCTGACGCATCTGGATCACCTGATTGAGCATCTTGGCGAAGACCATGTCGGTCTTGGCTCGGATTTCGATGGCGCGGAAGTCCCAAAGGAACTGGGATCTGTCATGGGGCTTCCGAAGCTGGTAGAGGCGATGGCGCAACATGGTTACTGCGATGACTTGATTGCGAAGCTTTGCCACGAAAACTGGTTGAGGGTTCTGGAGAAAACCTGGAAGCCCTGACGGCCAGAGCGGAACTAGCTTCGAATTCTCCCCATCCAGTCGAAGCGAGGCTGGTTCGGATCTGCCGGTCTGTATTCGGCACCGATCGGCGCGTCATAGCTCAGCGCATCAAGCGTTTTCAGCACATGCCTGTAACAAAGCTCCCCTCCGTCGGGTTCAGCCCGGTCAGGGACGGAGGCAATCTGGATATGCCCGATCAGAGGCAGCAGCGCTTCGAGGCGGCGCGTGATATCCCCTTCCATGATCTGCAGATGGTAGCAGTCAAACATCATCCGAAGATTGGGGACTCCAACCTCTTCAATAATCGCCTTGGCCTGATCCGAGCTATCCAGGAAATAGCCAGGTGCGTCATACCGGTTCAGGGGCTCGATCAAAATCATGATGCCGTGCTGTTCCGCCTGTGCACAGGCATAGCGCAGGTTTTCGATGAAAGTCTCATGGGCCACCTGCCCCTTTGCGAAACCCGCCATGACATGAATACGCGGCGTCGCGATAGCGTGTGCATAGGTGATCGCCTGATCAATGGCCCGGCGCGCATCCTCCTCCCGGCCCGGCATGGCTGCCAGTCCGTTTTGTCCAGGCTCCCCGCGGACCGTATTCAGGCCCAGCATAACGAGGCCGGTTTCATCCAGAGCCGCTTTCACGTCAACGCTCGGGAACTCGTATGGCCAATGACATTCGACCGCATCGAAGCCAGCGGCATGCGCTGCGCGGATCGCATCCGGCAGAGGTAAATCCGTAAACAGGAACCCCAAATTGGCAGAGAACCGGGTCATCTAGTCCCAATCCACGTTGAATTGGGCGACAAGGCCGTTGATCTGGGCCTGATCAAGGAGGTGCGGGTTCAGGCCACGTGTCAGCAAAGCAAGCTTCGCTGTCTCCTCCAACTCTTCCACCGCGTAGACCGCCGCTTCGAGGTCCTTGCCCGCGACCACTGGCCCGTGATGGGCCAGCACGACGGCGCTCCGTTTGCCCG
>JABDPP010000399.1 GCA_013042765.1 Litoreibacter sp. | reverse complement strand
GAAGTGACCTCGACATCGTCTGGCACCGGCAGGCCGAAAAACGGGCTTTCGCGGGTGAACGGCCGCAGGGCCTTCGGCTCGCCCCAGCTCATGGCACCGCCAATGCTGCGCCCGCCGACACGCAGGCGCACAGGCATCAGCGGATCGTCCGGCGCGAACTCGACGCCAGCGGTGCGCGGTCCGGCAAAACGCACCAACATGCCACCGTCTTCGACCCATGCGGTGAGTTGAGCGGTTTCAAGTTCGCTCAGGGTGGCCACATCAGCGAGGATCACAACGTCGGGGCTGGCCAGCAGCATTTCCTCGAGCCCGGTGTCGATAATATCGGCTGACGGGATCAGGGCACGACGCAGATAATGCAGCGGGGAGAGCAGTTCCTGCTCCTCCTGCTCGGTGCGGGCGGACAGAAGCCCGACCTCGCGCCGTTTCAGCGCGTCATCTGTCAGCGTTACCGCCCCGGCACTGCGCTGGCCGGAAATCTCGAAACGGCGCAACCGGTTGCGAAGCTCCGTCGGCAGGCTCAGCCGGGCCTCGGCGGCAGTCTCTCCGGCTGCAAATTCCAGCTCGACCCGCGCCAGCTCCTGTTCGAGGCCGTTCGGATCAGGACCGATGGCGGACACCGTGACCTGACGCTCGCCCGCCCCGATTGCCCGCAGCGCGTTCAGGACAATTGCGCCATCCTCGAAACGGGAGGGCAGAAGGCCAAAGGTGGCCCGGTCGCTTTCAATAACCTTGACGGCCCCACGTGTGGCCAACGCCTCGGCGGCCAGCATCTTCGCCTCCGAGGTCAGCCCATCGGAAATCCAGACCGTTTCAAAGGATGCATCGCCAATCTCCGCAATCCAGCCGGAGGCACTCTCGGCATCCGCGGCCCAGGCCTGCGGGCTCAGCCCCGGAAGATTGCGCAAGGCGGTGTCGGCCGTTTGAAAGGTCAGCTCCCCCGCAGGCAAATCGGTCATAGGCACCACGGCAACGGCCCGGCCATCCCGGCCAGCCTCTCGCAGCAGCGACTCCACCCGAGTCACGCGGGACGGCCAGTCGCGGGCGCTGGCCCAGCTCGCATCCATGACCACTAAAAGCGGCCCCGTGCCGCGTTCGCGGGCATCAGGGTTCAGAACCGGCCCCGCAAAACCGATGATGAAAGCCGCGATGGCCAGCATCCGCAACAACAACAGCCACCACGGCGTCTTGTCGGTCTGGCTCTCGTCATCCTTGAGGCCCAACAGCAGCGCCACGCCGGGAAACCGTCGCCGAATCGGCGCAGGCGGCACCGCCCGCAACAGCCACCAGAGCACCGGCAGCAGGATCAGAGTGACCAGCAGTAGCGGTGTCGCAAAGCCGAGAGATCCGAGCGTAAACATCTAGACTCCGCGCTCCAGGGACTGGAACAGCCAGAGCAGCGCGCTGACCGCGCCGCTAGACGTGTGATGGCAAGTGTAACGCCAGCCGGTGCGCTGTGTCAGTTCCTGTAATTGCTGTTTGCGCGCCGCCAGCCGCTCCAAATAGGCGTCACGCAGGGCATTGGCCTTCAGCGTTTCAAACTCGACAGCGCCGGTCATGCTTTCAAAGACCGTGCGCCCGTCAAAGGGGAAGGTTTCCTCGTGCGGGTCAAGAATCTGCACCAGAGCACCTTCGACACCACGATCCGCAGAACTGGTCAATGCCTCTTCCACCGCCGCGATATCGCCGAGGAAATCCGACAGGAACACCGCGCGCGAGCCCGCCGGCAGCACACGCGCATTGGGCGTGCCGTAATCGGCGCTGTCGCCTGCTGACATCAGGTCGATGGCCAACCGGTTCAGCTGTGCCGCACCGCGCCGGGGCGGCATGTCGTGATTGGCCAGCCCGAACCGCTCGCCGGCCCGGTTGAGGAGCACGCAAAGCGAGAGCGCCAGGACCCGGGCGCGGTGCCCCTTGGTGGGACGGTCCGGACCTCCGGTAAAGGTCATCGAGCGGGCGTCATCAACCCACAGCATAACCGATTGCGCCGCCTGCCACTCCTTTTGCCGCACGAAATGTGCATCGGACCGGGCTGATCGCCGCCAATCAATGTCGCGCAACCCGTCGCCATGTTCCGCCGGGCGGTATTGCCAGAACTCGTCACCGATACCCGCCCGCCTGCGTCCATGTTCGCCCAGCATGACCGTTGCGGCCAAGTGCTCCGCCTCGGCCAGCAGGGCCGGGAACGCGGCGGCATGGGCCTCCGCGCGGTGCCTCAGACGGGCAGGTGTGGTTGCGGGGTCCTGGTTCAAGCCGCGGCTTTCCTCGTTCTCAGGCTCTCGACGACATCAGCGATCACGTCATGCAAAACGCGCCCCTCGGCACGGGCTGCAAAGGAAAGCGCCATGCGGTGCGTCAGAACCGGTTCGGCCATCGCGGCCACATCGTCCAGTGCCGGGGCCAGACGACCTTCAAGCAATGCCTTGGCGCGGACCGTCAGCATCAGAGCCTGCGCCGCTCGCGGACCGGGGCCCCAGGACACGGTTTCGCGCACCAGATCTGTGGCGTCTTCCTCGGTCGGGCGGCAAGCCCGCACCAGATCGAGAATGGCCTCGACCACCGCATCGCCCACGGGCATCCGGCGAACCAGTTTCTGAGCCGCGATCAGTTGCTCGGGCGTAAACACTGTCTCTGCAGCGGCCTCGGACGCGCCGGTCGTGGCCAGCAGGATCTCGCGCTCCGTCTCGCGGTCGGGATAGTTGACGTTGATCTGGATCAGAAACCGGTCGAGCTGCGCTTCGGGCAAGGGATAGGTGCCCTCCTGCTCGATCGGGTTTTGGGTGGCCAGAACATGAAACGGGGCGGGCAGCGGGTGATCCGTCCCCGCAATCGAGACCGAGCGTTCCTGCATCGCCTGCAACAGCGCCGACTGGGTCCGCGGCGAGGCTCGGTTGATCTCGTCGGCCATCAGCAGCTGGGCGAAAATCGGCCCCTCGATGTAGCGAAACGAGCGGGTCCCGTCATCGGAGGTCTCAAGCACCTCGGAGCCCAGAATATCAGCTGGCATCAGGTCGGGCGTGAACTGGACACGGTTGGTGCTCAGTCCCATTACGGTGGAAAGCGTGTCGACGAGAAGTGTCTTACCAAGTCCCGGCAGGCCCATCAGCAGCGCATGGCCACCCGACAACAAGGCCGCCAAGGACAGGTCCACGACCTCCTGTTGGCCGACGATTTTCTGCGCGATGCTTGTTCGGGCCCGCGCAAGCTGTTCGCCCAACACTTCGATATCGTGTACGAGGTCCTGGCTCTCACCCATGGCAACTCTCCCTGAAGGCCTGTATCAATATACCTATAAAGGCAGATATGGCGGATCAGTGGAATGGCAAAAACACTCGGCGCACGAAAGCTTGAGCTTCCTTCCGCGGAAAGCCTCGCAGCCAGCGCACAGGAAGCCGCAAAGCGCGGGATTCCGCCGGTGGAAAAGTGGGATCCGCCCTTTTGCGGCGATCTGGACATGCGGATTGCGCGAGATGGCACGTGGTTCTACCTCGGCACACCAATCGGGCGGCCCGGGCTGGTGAAGCTGTTTTCGTCGATCATCCGGAAGGATAGCGACGACTATTTTCTGGTCACTCCGGTCGAGAAGGTGGGAATCACCGTCGACGACGCGCCCTTCGTCGCAATCGATTTCGAGGCGTCAGGCAGTGGCGAGGAGCAGTCCCTGCAATTTGAAACCCATGTCGGCGACACTTTCACGGCGGGGCCTGAGCATCCGATCCGCGTGATGCGCGACCCCGAGACTGGCGAGCCCTCGCCCTACGTCCTGGTCCGGCGAAACCTCGAGGCCCTCATCGACCGCAAGAGTTTCTACCGGCTGGTCGATATCGGCAACCATCACACCCATGACGGGGAAAGCTGGTTTGGCCTCTGGTCGTCTGGCGTCTTCTTTCCCGTTATTCCGTCGGCTGACCTGTCCGACTGAAACCTACAGTTTGGAGAAGAGGATTATTCCATGAGCAAACCCATCACGGTAATCGTTGGTGTCGGTGACGGGCTGTCGGCCTCCTGCGCGCGGGCCTTTGCCGCGGAAGGCCATGACCTCGTGCTCGCGGCCCGTGACACCGGCAAGCTGGGCGCATTGGCCGAAGGAACCGGCGCCCGACTGATGCAGTGTAATGGCGCTGACCCGGCCTCCGTCGCGGCCCTGTTCGACGCCATCGACGGCGAGATCCGCGTGGCGATCTACAACCCCTCGCGGCGCGTGCGCGGAGGGGTCGCCGATCTGGACCCCGAAGAGGTTCGCGAGGCGGTCGAGATCACCGCCTTCGGGGCGTTTCTCACCGGCCAGCAGGCCGCACGGCGCATGCAGGCGCAGGACCCGGTCAATGGCGTGAAGGGCACGATCCTGTTCACCGGCGCCTCCGCCGGCATTAAAGGATTTCCGCAATCCGCCACCTTCGCGATGGGAAAATTTGCCCAGCGCGGGCTGGCGCAGGCCATGGCCCGCGAACTGCACCCGCAGGGGATCCATGTGGCCTGGGTGAATATTGACGGCGCGATTCGAAATCCGGGACGCACAGAGCCCGCGGAGAGCCCTGACAGCATGCTCGATCCAGATGCAATTGCGCGCAGCTACGTGCAGATCGCGCAGCAGGACCGCTCGGCTTGGAGTGACGAAATCACCTTGCGCCCTTGGGTGGAACGCTTCTGAATCGAGCTGTTCGGAGTCCCAGAGCCGTTCACCAGCGCACACGGCCCGTTCGCTCACGGACTGTTGAAGGCCGCGTCAGCCTGTTACAAAGAGCGTCGCAAAACCAAGGACCACGCCATGTTCACCCGCGCGATGCTCGCCCATATCATTTTCTCCGCACTTGCCTCGGGCATCATGTCCGCGCTCGTCTGCGGTTTGGTGACCTACAAGGCGGCGGGCCTGTCCAGTGCCTTCATGCATGTGTGGTTCGGAGGCTGGGTTTTCGCATGGCCCGTGGCCTTTGCCGTTCTGGTGGTGGTCGGTCCACTTCTACGAAAGAACGTGTACCGGGCCTGCAACTGCCCGCTTAATGCGCCTCAGCCCAATTCGATCCCTGACCGGCATCAACAACAAGCGGAACATCAAGCCTGACGGCCGGATCAGATGCGTTTTCCATGACATCGCGCACCCGGTCGATCGTCTCTTCGACGCTGTCTTCCGGCACCTCGAAAATCAGTTCGTCATGTACCTGCAACAGCATGCGCGCCGGCAGATCCGCAATCGCATCCGGCATGCGGATCATCGCGCGCCGGATGACGTCTGCCGCGGTGCCCTGAATCGGAGCGTTGATCGCAGCGCGCTTGGCAAAACCGGCACCGGGACCCTTGGCATTGATCTCGGGCGTGTGGATCTTGCGTCCGAACAGGGTCTGAACGTAGCCGTTCTCCTTTGCGAAAGCGGTGGTATCGTCCATGTAGGTGCGAATGCCGGGGAAACGCTCGAAATAGCGATCGATGAAGGCCTGTGCCTCGGCTCGGGGAATGCGCAGATTGCGCGCCAGCCCGAAGCCGGAGATGCCGTAAATCACACCGAAGTTGATCGCCTTGGCCTGCCGCCGGATCTCCGGCGTCATTTCGTCGAGCGGCACATCGAACATCTCCGACGCCGTCATCGCATGGATGTCTTGCCCCTGGCGGAAAGCCTGCTTCAGCGCGTCGATCCCCGCGATATGGGCAAGGATCCGCAACTCGATCTGTGAATAATCGAGGCTGATCAGGACATTGCCCTCTTCGGCAACGAACGCCTCGCGGATGCGGCGGCCTTCCTCTGTGCGGACGGGAATGTTCTGGAGGTTCGGATCGGTCGAAGCGAGCCTGCCGGTATTGGCCCCTGCGATCGAGTAGGAGGTGTGCACCCGCCCGGTGTCGGGGTTGATATGGGTCTGCAGCGCGTCGGTG
>JABDPP010000396.1 GCA_013042765.1 Litoreibacter sp. | reverse complement strand
ATCCGGCGCTTGCCACCGCCCGTATCCTGATCACCGCAGGGCGCAATGATCCAATCTGCCCGGCGCCGTTAACCCAGTCTCTGGCGGACTATCTTGAGGCGCAAGGCAGCGATCTGACCCTCGACTGGCACGATGGCGGCCATGAGGTTCGGCAAAACGAACTGGCCGCCCTCCAAGGCTTCTTCAACGAGATGCCGGCACTGGCCGGCTGAACCACCCGAAACCCTGTCCCTCGGGACCAGAAAACAGGAGAGAACGATGAGCTGGAACCCGACGATAGAGCCGCAATGCCCCGACGCTGGCTCGCTGGATGCGATCGAGACGATGATCGTGCCGCGCGCACGTGACCTCGGCGGGTTCGAGGTGCGCCGCGCGCTGCCATCACCCAAGCGGCAGATGGTCGGTCCCTTTGTGTTTTTCGACCAGATGGGTCCGGCGGAGTTCATCACAGAGCAGGGCATCGACGTGCGCCCGCACCCCCATATCGGGCTGGCCACGGTGACCTATCTCTATCAGGGCGAGTTCCAGCACCGCGACAGCTTGGGCACCAACCAGATGATCTATCCGGGTGAAGTGAACTGGATGATCGCGGGCAATGGCGTCACCCATTCCGAGCGCACCAGCGCGCAGACCCGCAAAGGCCCGAGCAGCCTATTCGGGATTCAGACATGGGTCGCGCTGCCGGAGAAGGACGAGGACACGGACGCGGGCTTTGAGCATCACGACGAGGCCGCGCTTCCCTTCCTCGAAGGGGAGGGCAAAGAAGTGCGCCTGATCCTCGGCAACGCGTGGGGTGAACGCGCGCCCACCAAGACCTTCACCGAGATGTTCTACGCTGATGCGGTGCTCGAAGCCGGCGCGCGCCTGCCGATGCCCGACAATCACGAGGACCGCGGGATCTATATCACGCAAGGCTCGGTCGAGATCTCCGGCGACCGGTTTGAAGCCGGCCAGATGATGGTCTTCCGCCCCGGCGACGAAATTACCGTGACGGCTGGACCAGCCGGCGCGCGGCTGATGCTTCTGGGCGGCGAGACACTGAACGGGCCGCGCTATATCTGGTGGAATTTTGTCTCCTCTTCGCGCGACAAGATCGAAGCCGCGAAAGAGGCGTGGGCTGAAGGCGATTGGGAACATGGCCGTTTCCAGCTGCCGCCGGACGACATGGATGAATTCACCCCGCTTCCCGAAAAGGCGATCATGTCGGGCGGCCACTAAGGCGCCCGCGCACCCTACGCGCTCGGTTCGCAGCTAGTCTGCTGGCACGGATTTGCCGAGCATCATGGCGCAAGTTATTGGGCTGAAACCGTAATCTTGTCTGATCAGATCGCCGCAGGAGCCCTGAAAGACGCGCAAACGGCCGGGCAAGGGGCGTCTTGTGGACAACCCGCCGCAGCCACCTGAACGGCGCAGAACTCAAAAGCAGCGCTGATAGCTCCGGGCGGTCAGGAATAGGACGCGAGGTTGCGCTTGGCATCGTTCAAATCCATCAGAAACTGCGTGAGAGATCTTGATCGCACAAGATGGTTTCAAAAAACTTATCCCGAAAAGAGCTCTTCAAACTGCGAACTGTGAAAAGTTCTGGCCGATAAAAAGGCCGATAGGGCACCGGTTCGTACCACGTGTTTAGAATTGAATCGGCCTGTATCCGCAAAATTCCTTTATGCTTATAATCAGTATTATGTAACTTTGAATGCGTGTATCCCGTATGGTGAATTCGGGACGCGTTTAGTCGAAAGCACGTCTTTCCCACTGCTTCTCGATCAAACCTAGACAACTTTTCCCATTTATGATCAATACCTTGCAGACCGCAATTGAGAAATTTGATGCTAGCCTTAGACATTCACTTCGCTGAAACCCGCCTCTGTCAGCCAAGCGACATCACAATTTCGCGCGCAGGCGGAACGTGGGTTGCGGCTCCCCCAACTTAACGTTACGTCACTTTACGGTTATTTTGCCACAGAAATGCCGTAAATCTGGTGTGAACTCTCGACTTCACGCTGTGTGAACAATAGCGTTGAAAAAAAGTTAAAGCGTATCTGAATGCACTCAATTCTGATTTTGAACGGACCCAATCTGAACTTGCTCGGCAGTCGTCAACCTGAGGTTTACGGCGCTGTAACCTTGTCCGATATTGAAACGATGTGCCGCTCTCACAGCCAGGATATCGGCGTGAATGTCGAATTCTTGCAATCCAACCACGAGGGCGAACTGGTTGACGCGATCCACGCGGCCAAGGGAACGCACGCGGCTATCATTCTGAACGCGGGCGCCTATACGCACAGCTCCATTGCGCTCATGGACGCGATTGCTTCGGTTGAGCTGCCCGTGATCGAACTGCATCTTTCCAACATCCATGCCCGTGAAGAATTCCGTCACAAGTCCTTCATTGCGCCCGTGGCCTTGGGCCAGATCTGCGGCTTTGGCGCCCAGGGCTATACGCTCGCGCTCGATGCCGCCGCGCGCCATATCGGTGTCGCGTCATGATTCAAGAACATCTGACAGCCATTCTGGCGACGAACTCGATGGAGGACGCCTGGAATCTTCATACCGAGAAGATGGCGACCTACGGGTTTGATCGGCTGATCTATGGCTACACGAGGTTTCGGACCGGAACCACGCTGGGAGACCTTCAGGACGCGCTGATCCTGACCAATCACGACCCCGAATATGTCGATATCTTCATCGGCGAAGGCATGTACTTCAAGGGCCCGATGGTGGCCTGGGCTGCGGAAAACGTTGGCGCCTGTAGCTGGATGATGATCCATGAGCTGATCCAGTCCGGAAAAGCCGGCCCCGAGATCATGGAAGCCCTTGCTTTGAATGCGAAAATGGGTGTGACAGCTGGATACACCATCAGCTTTCACGACGTCTCGATGCGCGCAAAGGGTGCGATTGGCCTGACCGCAGAACGCGGCATGACCCAACAGGATGTCGAAGAGATCTGGGCCGAAAATGGCGACGATATCGAGCTGGCTAACAAGATCCTGCACCTGAAGGTCACGCAGCTGCCTCACACGACCGGGCAACGCCGGAAACTCACCTCCCGCCAGCGCGAAGTCCTGGAATGGGTGGCCGACGGCAAGACCATTCAGGACACAGCCACGATCATGGGGCTGAACCCGGCCACCGTGGAAAAACACCTGCGTCTGGCCCGCGAAGCGCTGGATGTGGAGACGACCGCCCACGCCATCCTCAAGGCCTCGTCGCAAAACCAGTTCTTCCTGATCGAACGCTAAAGCCCGCAGTCCGGGCCCGCCCGGAGTTTCCTCAATTTCAGCAGGTCTGTACGCCCCCCGGAGCCCTGCCCCAATGCCCCGAATTCCGCGGCGAATTCATTAGTGTGAAAAAAAGGTATGGAATACCTTACTTTTGCTCAAAGCCGATTATGGGCATTCTAAACGCGTTCCGTGAGTGGTGGCTTTAATGCCATGGGACTTCAACTGCTGGTCGAACCCCTTGCAATTACAAGGCAACACCAGTGGCCCGGTTTACCGGAATACCGCCCTGGGATGCTTATAGTCGGCATTCGGGGTGGTTTTTATTTCAGCTTGCCCATCATCCCCAGCATGGGTGCGGAATAAAGAAAGCGGTGCGCTGATTTCTCAGCGCACCGCTTTTTCAGTTCAAAAGATCGCTTAAGATCAGTTGCCGAGCTGGGCGGCGACTTCCTCTGCGAAGTTCTCTTCCTTCTTCTCGATCCCCTCGCCCACTTCAAGGCGGGTGAAACCGAGGATCTCGACGCCAGCTTCCTTGGCAGCGGCTCCCACGGTCAGGTCGGGGTTCACGACAAAGGACTGACCCAGCAGGGTCACTTCGCCGAGGAACTTCTTCATCCGGCCTTCGATCATCTTCTCGATAACCTGCTCCGGCTTACCGCTTTCACGCGCCTGCTCGGTCAGAACGGATTTCTCGCGCTCAACCAGCTCCGGATCCAGATCGTCCGCGCTGAGGGATGCCGGGTTCACAGCGGCGACATGCATCGCAACCTGCTTGCCGAAGGCTTCATTGTCGCCGGACAGAGCGACCAGCACGCCGATCTTGCCCATGCCGTCGGTTGCCGCGTTGTGCACATAGGACACCACGCTGTCGCCCGACAGTTTCGCCATGCGGCGCAGGGACATGTTCTCGCCGATCGTGGCGATCTTGTCTGTGATCATTTCGCTGACGGGTTTGCCGCTGCCGACAGTCACACCGCCCAGAGCTTCGACGTCATCAACACCCATCGCAGCGGATGCGATATCGGACACCATTTCCTGGAATTCAGCGTTTTTCGCAACGAAGTCGGTCTCGGAGTTGACCTCGACGGCAACACCCTGACCACCTTCAACCTTCACGGCCACGAGGCCCTCGGCTGCGGTCCGGCCAGATTTCTTGGCGGCTTTCGCAAGACCCTTGGTACGCAGCCAGTCGACGGCGGCTTCCATGTCGCCGGCGTTCTCGGTCAGCGCTTTTTTCGCGTCCATCATGCCTGCGCCTGTGCTGTCACGCAGTTCTTTCACCATTGCAGCGGTAATCGCCATCTCATGGATCTCCTGTAAAATCATTGAGTGAGCCCGAAGGCTGTGAAACCAGCCCCCGGTAACAGTTTTGCATCAAGCGGCGGGCGCTCAGCCCTCTGCTTTTTCCTCGGTCGCGGCTTCCGCAGGAGCTTCAGCAGGTGCTTCAGCTGCCGCTTCTTCGGCAACGGCTTCTTCCACCGGAGCCTCAACCATCTCGCCAAGATCAACGCCAGCCGCACCCATCTGGGCGGACATGCCGTCGAGAGCAGCGCGGGCAACCAGATCGCAGTAAAGCGCGATCGCGCGGGCTGCGTCGTCATTGCCGGGGATGATGTAGTCTACGCCATCGGGCGCGCAGTTGGTGTCGACGACCGCTACAACCGGGATACCCAGCTTGTTGGCTTCGGCAATCGCAAGGTCTTCCTTGTTGACATCGATGACGAAGATAAGATCCGGGGTGCCGCCCATTTCGCGGATCCCGCCGAGCGAGGCCTGCAGTTTGGTCTGGTCACGCTCCATGCCCAGGCGCTCTTTCTTGGTGAGGCCCTCGGCTCCGGTTTCCATGGCTTCGTCGATCTGCTTGAGACGGTTGATCGAGTTCGAAACGGTTTTCCAGTTGGTCAGCGTGCCACCGAGCCAGCGGTGGTTCATGAAATACTGTGCGGATTTCTCAGCAGCTTCAGCAATCGGGCGCTGTGCCTGACGCTTGGTGCCGACAAACAGGATCCGGCCGCCCTTAGCGGTAGTGTCGCGCACGACCTGCAGCGCCTGATCGAGCATCGGCACGGTCTGCGTGAGGTCCATGATGTGGATACCGTTCTTGGATCCGTAGATATACGGCTCCATACGGGGGTTCCAACGTTGGGTTTGGTGACCAAAGTGAACGCCAGCTTCCAGAAGCTGACGCAGTGAAAAATCAGGCAGCGCCATGTCTTTTTTCCTTTCCGGTTTATGCCTCGGCGGGGCAATAGAGCTGGTGCTCAACCGGTGGACATGAAACGGGATTTCTCCCCGGATCAGCCCGACCCCGCCTGTGAAGTGCGCGCTCCTTACCGCAACCCGCCCGGCCCCGCAAGGCTTGGTTGTGGAAAAATCGCCGATCATGTCCGCACACCCTTGCCAGCGTGGGGTTCTGGCGACATGAATGCCCCATGAGCCCTGTTCCCGATATCCTGTGCATCGGCTCCGTTCTGTGGGACATCATCGGGCGGACCAGTTCCCATATGCATGTGGGATCCGATGTGCCGGGGCGCATTTCGCGCCTGCCGGGCGGGGTTGCGTTGAACATTGCCATGGCGCTCAAGGCCTACGAGATGACACCGGCGGTGCTGAGCGCGATCGGGCGCGACGAGGCTGGACGCGAGTTGCTGGAGGCCTGCGCGCGTCTGGGCGTCATCACCACCCACGCCTACCTGTCCGACGACCTGCCAACCGATCAGTACATGGCCGTCGAAGGCGCAAACGGGCTGGTGGCCGCGATTGCCGATGCCCATTCACTGGAGGCTGCCGGCCAAAAGGTCATTGCACCGCTTCTGACAGG
>JABDPP010000393.1 GCA_013042765.1 Litoreibacter sp. | reverse complement strand
GTGCTGGCGCGCCAACTGGGCATTGCTGCGTTGGCGATCGCGGCGGTGATCCTTGCCATGGGGGTCGGGTTGGGCCGCGAACCTATGGAGATGTTCATGACCGGGCTGTCGCTGGCGGTGGCCATGGTGCCCGAAGGGCTGCCTGCCGTGGTCACGATCACACTGGCGCTCGGGGCTTCGGCCATGGTGCGCCAGAAGGCGCTGGCGCGCCGATTGCAGGCGGTTGAGACGCTCGGCGCGGCCTCGGTCATCTGCACCGACAAGACCGGCACCCTGACCGAGAACCGGATGACCGCGACGCGGGTCTGGATGTCTGACGCGATCTACGATGTGACCGGCACCGGCCATGATCCGGCGGGCCATATCGCGTCCAACGGGACACGCATCCGCGCAGCGGACGATCCCGGGCTGGGCCGTCTACTGGAGACCGCGATCACCTGTTCGCATGCCCGGTTGCGCCACGAGGAAGGTCATTGGGTCGCCATCGGGGAGCCGACCGAGACCGCGCTGGTCACGCTGGCCTATAAGGGCTGGGCCCAGATACCGGATCCCGATGATCTGGTCGCGGAGGTGCCGTTCAGCAGTGACCGCAAATGCATGAGCGTGGTGGCCCGTACGGGTGGCGCTGAGGCCATGTTCACCAAGGGAGCTCCGGCCCAGGTTCTGGAACGCTGCAGCCGGATCCATGCCGGCGGAACAGCCCGGCCGCTGGAGGGCGCCGACCGGGAGCGGATCCAGGAGGCCTACCGCGCGATGGCTGCGGACGGGCTGCGTGTCCTGGCTTTTGCGTGGCGCCCAGTTGTGTCCGAGGACCATAAGGAAGGCGAGCTGATCTTTCTGGGGCTGGCCGGGCTGATCGATCCGCCACGCCCCGAGGTGCGCGCGGCCGTGGCGCAGGCACAGGCAGCAGGCATCCGGATCATCATGATCACCGGCGACAGCCATGTGACGGCGAAAGCCATCGCGGAGGGGCTGGGCATCGAGCTGGACCGGACCCTGACCGGCAAGGAGCTTGAGGCGATGGAGGACGCCGAGCTTGAGGCCGCGCTGCGTGGCCCGGTTCTTTTCGCGCGGACCCGGCCGGCCGACAAGATGCGCATTATCGCGGCGCTTCAGCGCGACAACCAGATCGTCGCCATGACGGGCGACGGGGTGAATGACGCTCCGGCGCTCAAACAGGCGGATATCGGGGTGTCCATGGGCGTGCGGGGCACGGATGTGGCGAAAGACGCGTCCGATCTGGTACTTCTCGACGACAATTTCGCCACCATCGTGCGCGCCATCGGCGAGGGCCGGCGCCAGTTCGAGAATGTGCGCAAATTCGTGCGCTACCTGTTGTCATCGAATGCCGGCGAGGTGATCGCGATCATGGCCAATATCCTGCTCGGTGGGCCGCTGATCTTTCTGGCGACACAGATCCTGTGGATGAACCTGATCACCGATGGCATCACCGCGGTGGCGCTGGGGCTTGAGAAGTCGGAGCCGGGCAACATGAAGAAACCGCCGCGCAGGAAGAACGAGCCGATCCTCGGGATCAACGGCCTGTCCCTGATCCTGCTGTTCGGGCTTTATACCGGGTTTTCCAGCCTGTGGATCTTCACCCAGCTTCTGCCCGGTGGCGAGGCGCAGGCCCGCACCGCGGCGTTCACGGCGATGGTCCTGTTCGAAAAGTTCAGCGTGTTTGCCTTCCGCTCGTTGCGGGAACCTTGCTGGCGGATCGGCTACCTGTCGAATCCGCTCTTGCTGGGGGCGCTGACGTTGACGATCCTCGCGCAGGTGGCCGCCGTTTACTGGCCACCGCTGCAGGTGCTGCTGCATACGGTAGGGCTGGGGCCCGACGTCTGGATCCTGATCCTGACCTTTGCGCTGCCGATCCTGATTGTGCCGGAACTGATCAAGACCGGGGTCTTTGCGGCGCGGCGCATGGGGGCAGGGCGTGCGGTTGCCGGTGCAGGCGCCTGAGCGTAGGTGTCAGGCCTGCAGATAGGCCAGCACACTGAACAGGAAGATGATGATGACGGCCAGCGAGTCGATCCCGATCACCCCGATGCGCGGTTTGCGCCGCACGATCAGGCCGACAAGGTAGATCGCGGTCACGATAATTCCGAAACAGATCGCCAGCGGTACGGTCGGCCCGGTGCCCCGCAGGATCGGGCCCGCGACATAAAGCATATCGGCGGGCAGAACCAGCACCAGCATGATCAGGTTGGAGCCGAAAATATTGGAGATTGCCATCGTGTAGGCGCCGAGCCGCACGGCGGTGATCGTGGTGGTCAGTTCCGGCAACGAGGTGGCCGCCGCCAGCAGTGTCACGCCGATGAAGCCCGCGCCGAGACCGGATTGGGTGGCGATCGTCTCGGCAGAAGCGACCAGCGTGATACCGATCATCAGGATGCCGAGGCAGGCCAGCATGCTCTGGATCGCGATCGAGGTCAGGCTGGCTTTCTCAAGCCCGGTATCGAGAACCGGCGGCAAGTCCTCTTCGGCCTCGGGCAGGTCCACCGGCACCCAGTCGCTGGAGCCTTCGTATTTGCGCAGAAGCCAGATCGCACCGCAGTAGACGACGCCGATCAGCAGGCTGCCATAGCCCACGTGAAGCACGGCGAAGTCCTGTTTGGCGAGGATGATGGCCAGCGTCAGGGCGAGCAGCATGACGAGCAGGGTGGCCTCCAGCGCATGGTTGGCCTTGCGCGGGTAGTTGGTGATGGCCCCGCGCGCCCAGAGATCGGCGGTGGCGAGGATTGCCGTTTGCAAAGCGATCCCGCCGAACAGGTTATTGAGGACAAGGTCCTGGTTCTGGCGGACCGCGGCACTCAGCGTTGTTGCAACCTCGGGCAGGGAGGTGGCCAGCGACAGCACCAGAAGGCCCATGAGTGATTTGGCGAGGTTGAACCGGTCGGACAGCGCGTCAACGATATAGGTCAGCCGCGCGCCGGCCACCCAGACGAACCCCGCACAGAGCATGAAGATCAGCAGGTTGGTGCTGAGGGACAGGGTTTGGAAGTAATGGGCCATACGCGAGTGCCTTTCTCCCCCAGACTTATGGAAAACGGAACCCTCTGGGTTTGATCTACCTCAAGGCCCGGCTGCTTGGCATTTGAGACTCTGGCCCAAAGGAGAGCGCGATGGACACCGATCACGGCCACAGCAAGGAGGAGGTCGCTGCCCGTCTCGCCGCGCCATTTCGCCAGGGCAATCTGCGAGACATGGTCTATGGCGGTATCGATGGGGCCGTCACGACATTTGCCATCGTGGCAGGGGTGCAGGGCGCGGGCCTGCCCAGTTCGATCATTATCGCGCTGGGCATCGCGAATGTGCTGGCCGACGGGTTTTCGATGGCGGCGGGGAATTACTCGGGCACCAAGGCGGATCTCGACGATCGGGACCGGCTGCGGTCAGTGGAGGAGCAGCATATCCAGGAGTTTCCCGAAGGCGAGCGGGAGGAGATTCGTCAAATTCTCGCCCTCAAGGGATTGCAGGGGGATGTGCTCGATCAGGCGACCGATGCAATTTGTTCCGACCGCAAGACATGGGTCGACATGATGCTGTCCGAGGAATACGGCATGTCACTGAGC
>JABDPP010000386.1 GCA_013042765.1 Litoreibacter sp. | reverse complement strand
GCACTCCACTGAGATTCTTCGCAAGTTCCCGACGGTAAAGGCCGTAGCGGATCAGGCTGAACGAAACGAGCAGCGTGGCACCGAAAAGCGCCAGTAGAAACTGAAACTCCGTCAATTCACAATTCCTTCACACAAGTTCGATCGCTCAGAAATCAAAATTCACCAACCTATTGATAACGATAGCTCCCAAAAAGATACCCACCAGGCACCCGGCTACGATATATCCGCCATAACCAGTCTCCCAGACGAGGTCGTAGTAATCCGGAACCAGAAACTTGATCATGTAGAAAAGCCCAAAGGGGAAAACGACCATGATCTTGCCAGTCATGCGCCCCTCCGAGGAGATCGCACGGATCTTCGCCCTTAGCATCAACCGGTCGCGTATCATCTGGCCAAGGTTCGCGAGGATCTCCGCCAGATTACCGCCGGTGCCGCGCTGGACGCTGACGCTGACAGTCAGCAAGTTGACCTCTGGCGCACCGACCCTGTCATGCATATTGAGCATGGCCTGCTCGAGCTCCGATCCGAAAGTCATCTGATCACTCAAGATCCCAAACTCGGACCCGATCGGGTCGGGCATTTCACGCGCAACAAGGGATATTGCGGAATCGAGCGGATGTCCCGCACCAAGGCTGCGCACAATGATGTCGATTGCATCAGGCAATTGGGCGGTGAACTTCTTGATCCGGCGCTGTCGGGCAAAACTCAACAAGAAGATGACGATCACAATCGTCATAAGCATCGGCACGACGTATTGCATTACGGTGCCCAGCCCCAGGAAGATGAAGCTGGTCAACCAGCTGACGACGTAGATAGCCACCAGGTACTGGATCCGGGCCGCAGTCGACATTTCAAGGCCTGTCTGGCCAATGAATTTATTGATCCGACTTCCAACTGATTGCTCGCCGTCTCGCGCGGCAAGCCCCCGGTTTTTCAGCAGTTGGCCAAAGGCCGCATCGACGCCGGTTTTCTGTTTGATCGCTTCCAGGCGGTTGCTGACATCCGTGCTCTTGCGCCGAACGGAAAAGATCGTGCGTAACACCGTATCCACCACAAGGAGGGCTGCCGCAAAAATCAGCGCATAGAATATGATTGGGTTATTGAACATCAGTTACAGCACCTTGGACGGGTCAAACGAAGCCTTGTCGACTTTCAGACCCATCGTCTCAATCTCTTCAAGGAATTTCGGGCGAATGCCCGTCGCGCGGAATTCACCGATGATCTTACCGTCTTCATCGACGCCGAGGCGGTTGAACTTCATGATCTCCTGCAGCTGGATTACGTCGCCTTCCATCCCGGTCACTTCCGAAATCGAGGTCACACGACGCGTCCCGTCCCGCAAGCGCGTGAGCTGCAGAAACATGTGAACAGCAGAGCTCATCTGAGCGCGGATCGCGTTCTGGGTCATGGGCATGCCCGCCATTCCGACCATCTGTTCAATCCTGCCCAGAGCATCCCGCGGGCTGTTGGCGTGGACCGTGGACATGGACCCTTCGTGTCCGGTGTTCATAGCCTGCAGCATATCAAATGCCTCGGATCCACGCACCTCGCCGATGATCACGCGGTCAGGCCGCATACGAAGCGCGTTCTTGACGAGGTCACGCTGCAGGATCTCATGGCGTCCATCCACCGTCGGTGGTCGTGTCTCGAGCCGGACCACATGGGGCTGCTGGAGTTGAAGTTCAGCTGCGTCCTCAATGGTCACAAGCCGTTCTTCGTGGGGAATATAAGCCGACAGGGCGTTCAGCATCGTCGTCTTACCAGAACCTGTACCCCCGGAGATAACCATCGACACCTTGCCTTCGACCGCGGCCGCCAGCAGGGACGCCATGGCCGGCGCAAGGGCACCAGCCTCCACCAGCCGTTCCAGTGAATACGGCCGTTTCGCAAATTTCCGGATCGACATTTGCGGCCCGTCAACCGCAACAGGCCGGATCGCCACGTTGACCCGCGACCCATCGGCCAAGCGCGCGTCCACAAGCGGCGAGCTTTCATCGACCCGTCGCCCGACCGAAGCGACGATCTTGTTAATGATGCGCATCAGGTGGTCTTCATCCTTGAAGCGCACATTCGTGCGCTCAACGATGCCACCCCGTTCAATATAAACTGTGCCGGATCCGACGACCAGAATATCGGCAATCGTATCATCCGCCAGAAGCGGCTCCAGAGGTCCCAGCCCCAGCATTTCATCGCCGATATCCGAGATCAGGGCGTCAAGTTCGCTCGCGCTCAGCGGAAAGTTATTGGCCTTGGCATAGTCTCGGACCAGAGGACGCAATTCGTCGTGTATCTCGTCTTCTTCCATCGTGTCGATGACCGACAGGTTGATCTTATCTAGGAGAAACCGATGCAGGGCCACCCGTTCGTCAATGAAATCAGGCGGCTCATGGGTTGCGCCATTGACGGCGGCAGACTTCTTCCCTTTGCCCTTCTCGTCGTGCAGCACCAGTGGCGCCGAGGGATCGGTGTCCTTCTGGGTTCTGTGAAAAAACCGGCCAGCCATATCTCGTCCTTCCCTTTGCCTAGTAAACGATGACCTTGGTGCCGTTGGGCACTGCATTGAAAAGCGCCATCACATCGGCATTCGTCATGCGGAAACATCCCGACGTCTCAAAGGCGCCGATAGTTTCAGATTGATTGGTTCCATGAATTCGGTACAGCGTGTCGCGCTTCCCGGAATAAAGATAGAGCGCCCGCGCACCGAGCGGATTATAGGGTCCGGGCGGCACGTAGTCCGGCAGTGACGGATCACGCGAACGCATTGCCGCCGGCGGGCGCCAGCCGGGCCATTCAGCTTTCCGACCGACATAGGTCGTCCCGGCCCACAAAAATCCGTCGCGCCCGACGGAAATCTGGTAAAGCTCGGCCTTGCCCTTTCCGAGGACGCGGTGCAGGGTCCGATCCTTGTTGGAAATGATGATTGTTCCCGGTTTCTCCTTGGTCTGGAGGGGGACAATCTGCATGGTCCGTTGGCCGTGTGACCGTGGTACCTTTTTGATGTCGGCAAAACCCGCCGCAGGCGCGACCAAGAAGCCGGCGAGAAGGCCGACCACGCGCCGCCTTGGCAGGATATGTCCTTTATGAGACCTGTTGCTCACGCCGCCGCCTCTTCAGTCAATTCAATGGACTGGAGGTATTTGGAAAGCTTTTTGTCGATAGCGTTCCGCTTTTTGACCTCGCTTAGCAACAACCCGCGATCAAGCGCCTCTCCCACCACGTCCGCATCGTAAGGCAGGTAAGAAAACTCCGTGTCGCCGAAGAGTTCGCGCAGTTTGTTTGCACCGATACGTTGACCGAACAGGCTGCTCACGCGCTTGTTGATAATCACCCGAACGGGGAAATCTTCGCCGCGCAGCTTTTTTACCCGGTCGACCACATCAATCGTGTGCTTGATGGCCGGAAGGTTGAGTTCAGTCACGACAGTACAGGTATTAACACCGGTCAGAACGTCGTCCTTCCACTCGGTCTCGTAGTACGGGATATCCAGGAACGTGTGATCATGCTCCATGTTCACTGCATCGAGCATCCGCAGAACCAGCTCATAGCCGTTCAACTCGGTGTTCAGTTCCGGATGTTTGAAAGAGTAGACATAAAACCCTCTCTCATGCCGTTTCTGGATCGCGCGGACAAACTCGGAATCCACTCGTCGGGGTGACGAGGCGACAGAGCCAAGCTGGAACTCGTTCACCATGTTCAGCACAAGTCCACAATTCCCTGTCGAGAAGTCCAGATCGAATACGGCAATGCTAGGCTTCTTCTTTCGCATCACGGAGTTAAGCGCCATATCGGCCATCGCAATGGCAGTGGTTGTAGCCCCAGCGCCGCCAACGGCGGAAATAACGGCATGGACGCGGTTGTTGTTGATCTTGCTGCTTCGTACCGCAGTCTGGATCGTCCGCTTGAGCTCTTCCCCGTCAACCGGCTTCTTCAGCCAGTCATGTATGTTGAATTTCAGCAGGCGGCGCATCTGGTCTGCGCCGACTTCCTCGGTCAGCACAATCAAAGGCGTCTCAGCATGTTGCGCCCGCACCGATGTCAGGATCTGGATCTCATCGGCTTCAAGCACCTTGAGATCCACGATGATAAGGTCAGCATGATGATCGGCGAGGCGCTCGTGAACTTCCGAAGCCTTGAAGCGGTTCAAAACGAACCGGCTGGAGCCCTGAAAATGCTGTGCGACATCCAACGGATCGGTCTGATCCGCATTGATCAGAATGATGTCTACATTCGATGAATTTTCCATACGTACTTACTCGATTCAAATCACTAGCAGGGGTCCCGGCAGTCCTTTAAGTCTTCACTTGTAAAACTGACGGGGTGCGCTGGTATGTTAAAAGAAGAAATTCCGGGCACGAGCGCGTCTAACAGCAAGAAGTCGAAGGTCAGATCGCGCAATTCCACGGTAATATTCGTGACCGGTCCGAACGG
This sequence comes from Litoreibacter sp., assembly GCA_013042765.1. Lineage (GTDB taxonomy): Bacteria > Pseudomonadota > Alphaproteobacteria > Rhodobacterales > Rhodobacteraceae > Litoreibacter. The sequence continues at coordinate 594 of JABDPP010000386.1, read as the reverse complement.
CCGGCCGACATAGCCCAGCCCGGATCTCGTATAACTGATCCGGACGTTGGAAGCCTCAATGAACGGTGCCACATCACACATGCCGACTATCGACCCAGGCGCCCCGGGCGAGGCACAGGCACCGTCGCTGCCCGTCAGGAGCCGGTTCAGGCTGGTTGCATCGCAGCTCGCTGCGCCAGCACCGCAGGTTACAACGATATTTGCGCTCGGGACAGGATCCCCGTCGTCGATACCGGCCTCATCGGCAGTCAGGTTAGCGTATGCCGTGTCGGTAACAATGGGAGAAGAAACCGCCGCGATACGAGCACCGATCTGCACTGCCTTGACGCTCTGGTTCCATTGAAAAACAGCAAAGCCGGCCTCGACCATCGCGGTAATCACAAGGAGCACGATTGGCAGAACGAGCAGGGCCTCGGTCAGGGAAAGACCGTTTTCGTCTCGTCTGAATGAGGAGAGAACCGCCATTACCAACCTTGATATCGCATTGTTGTCCAATACTGGAGGGTGATGGTCGACCCTCCCAAAACAAACCCGAACAATGGCGAACCTTCATAATCCGTTTCACCCGTGACGACCACGATGTCTGTCGGACCA
>JABDPP010000384.1 GCA_013042765.1 Litoreibacter sp. | reverse complement strand
GACCGCGCCGAACATCATCGACGAGCCCTGGCTGAAATTCACGGTTTTCGACACGGCGTAGGTCACATGGAACCCCAACGCCAGCAGGCCGTACATCGCCCCAAGGGCCAGGCCGGTAATGAGTGTAGACGCGATCATCGCAGATATCCCCCAAATTTTGCAGAAGGCCAGATGGCCTTCCGCTGTCTTTTAATGGACAGAGATCAATCGATCGGGATGATTTCGCCGTCGATGAAGCGCGTGAACACGTAGTCCTCCGGACCCAACGCATCTTGATCGTTAGGCGTGAAGGGTTTGCTGTAGCTCTTGATCAGACCATCGTAGCTGTCGATGGCGTAATACCCTTCGCGGATGGCAGGGCCATCGAGCGAGCCGGCATTGGCAATGGCCAGAGCGGTCAGGTGCAGTGCGTCATAAGCGTTTGCGATGCCCACGGCGGGGGTCACATCAGCCGCACTCTTGATCTCCGGGAACATGGCTTTCAACGCATCAAGCGTGGCTGCGGCTTTCGGAGAGTCGTTGCCTGAGAAAGTGAAGGTCTGGATCATCTCGACCGTCTTGGCGCGCGGTCCGGCCAGTTCAGAGAAGCGTCCGCCAGCAGGTCCCCAGTGCGAAACGACCGGCACATCCCAGCCCATCCGCTCCAGTGACTTCATGACCTGTGCGGAAGGACCGACGTTGGCGACCATGAAGATCGCATCCGCGCCGGCCTCTTTGAGACGGGTCAACTGCGGCACGACGTCGATGTCATTGGCTTCGACGCGTTCGATGCCCGCCGTGGGCAGGCCCTTGGCTTCCAGCGCCGCGGTCAGGCCCTTTTCGTTGGATTCACCCCACGGGTTGTTGATCAGCATCATGCCGGGGTTTTTCGCGCCATGCACGGTCATCGCCCGCTCGACCAGAGCGACGTCGACCATTTCATCCACGGCCGAGACCCGGAATACATAGTTTTCTTCAGCACCGTTCTTTGTGATCGGCGTGCCAGCGGCCCATGGCCCCATGAACGGAACCTTGGTCTGGTTCACGTAAGGCACGATCGCCAGCGAGACCGGTGTCTGCAGGCCACCGAAGAGAACAGCAACGCCTTCACGCTGGATCAACTCGCGTGCGGCTGTCAGGCCCTTGCCCGGGTTGCCTTCGTCATCACGGCGGACCAACTCGAGTGGCTTGCCCAGCACACCGCCGCTTGCATTGATCTCGTCGATCGCCAGCGCCATGCCGCGGGTGATGGCTTCACCCGATTTGGCCGACGGGCCCGACAGGGACGCGATCAGTCCGATCTTGACGCTGTCCTGTGCCATTGCCGGGAGGGCAAAGGCAGCGGCGGCTGCAACGGCAACGCCGCCCAGGGCGCGCCTTGTCAGCTTTCCATTGAGAAAATTCTTCATGGCATATTCCTTTCAGGTTAGGGGAGCAGGAGAAGATGGGTGGTAAGTGAAATTTGAGAGGATCCCGCAGCGCGGACCGGCGAAGTCCTTGCATCGCCGCGAATGTCACCGGATGCCGGTGACGACAGCTCGCGAGGGATGATCGGTGCGCGGGCCATCAGGGTTCGTCCATCCATGAGACATGGGCCGCAACGATCCTCCAGCCCTCCGGCAGCCGCGCCCAGCTGTGGCTCTGACGCCCTATGCGGGTGGTACCGGGCCGCGTGAACTCGGTGTTCGCGGTGGCGAAATCGCGCCCCAAAGTGGTTATGACGGTGTTGCGCAGGGTCCGGTCCAAACCCTTGGAGGGGCGCGACTTCCGAAAAGCGAGGATCTCGTCCTGCCCGTGCAGGTTTTCCGTGGCGCCGTAGCGGATGACGTGATCGCTGCTCCAGAACAGCGCGTCGAGCGTGTCCACGTCATTGCCCACAAGCGCGGCCTCGTAGCGTTCGAACGCAGCTGTGACTTCCTGATGCACATCAGCCAAGTTCACATCCATTTTGGTCGTCCCCCAGTCTTTGGGTCCGGGCTTCTCCCGTCTCTCGGGCGGCGCGATCCTTTTTAATTTTTTGAGTAATCGCCCGTGTCG
>JABDPP010000376.1 GCA_013042765.1 Litoreibacter sp. | reverse complement strand
CACCGGAGCGGCGCGGGTCGCTGTCGGTCCCGATATTGCGCCGTTTTATACGGATGACGATCAGTTTGCGCAGGCCCTCGCCGGCAGCGCCATACGGCAACGCGACCCTGTTTGGCGGATGCCCTTTCATGCCCCTTACGAGACTATGATCGAACCGGGGATTGCGGATTTGGATAATGCCCCGAAGGGTGGCTTCGCCGGATCGATCACCGCGGCTTTGTTCTTGCGCCGTTTTGTTGAGAACACGACCCGCTTTGCCCATTTCGACATCTACGGATGGCAGCCATCGGCGGCGCCGGCGCGGCCTGTTGGCGGCGTCGGGCAAGGCGCCCGGGCCATCTTAGCCGCTTTGCCCGAGGTGTTGGACCTGTGAGTACGTTGGATCCACGGATAAGCCCCTGTAATGGCAGAGTGGCTGCCTCGCATTTGAAAGGGCAAGTTGAGGCGGAAAAATTCGTCGACGGGGAACTGAAGCAATGCAGCGTCGCCGTGTCGGATATGCTGGGCAAGCCAGATGGTCGCCGGGTGTCGCAGCTTGTCTATGGGGATCTTTTTAACGTGCTGGAGAACAGCAAAGGCTACCTCTATGGCCAATCCGTGAACGATGGCTATTGCGGGTATATCAAGGCGGAAGAACTGGGAGATCCGGAAGACCCGACTCATTGGGTTGCTGTGCCTGCAACGCATCTATACCCGGGCCCGCATGTTCGGTTGATGAATACCGGCATCTTGTATTTCGGCTCGGAGGTTTCGATCGTCAGCGTTGAGGGGGACTGGACCCGTCTCGCCGGAGGGGCTTGTGTGCCTTCAAGCCATTTGCTCCCGCTGGAGGAACGTCTGGACGACCCGGTCACGATTGCGGATCTCATGCTTGGGTCACCGTATCTGTGGGGGGGTATCACGCGCTATGGGATTGACTGTTCGGGCCTTGTTCAGATGGCGTGGCGCGCTTGTGGCCTAGAATGCCCCCGCGACAGCGATATGCAGGAGAGCGAGTTGGGGCGGACTCTGCCGCAGGGAGAAACACCCCGTCGCGGCGATCTCGTGTTTTGGGAAGGGCATGTGGGCATCGTGGCAGAGCGCAACATGCTGCTGCATGCAAATGCGCATCACATGGCCGTTGCCTATGAAAAGCTGGATGCCGCGATCGTGAGGATCGCAGAAGCGGGTGGTGGGCCGGTGACGTCGATCAAGCGTGTTGATGGGTTGAAGCTTAATCGACCGCCCGGATGATCTTCTTGTCGAGGACGCGCAGCACCTGACGCAAGTCCGCGCCGCGCTTGAGGATCCGGCCATCCATCCCGATCACGGAATACTGCTGCTGCTTTGAGATCAGGCGCGGACGTTTCTCAATCCTGTAGATCGGATGCTCTGCGGAACGCCGAAAAATCGAGAAGACTGCAACATCTTTCAACATCGAGATCCCGTAATCACGCCATTCCCCCGCAGCGACCATGCGGCCGTAAACTGTTAGAATGGCTGAGAGCTCTGTTCGATGAAATGCGATCTTGTCGGGCTGAGCCGGCTTTTGAAACGGGATCGGTGCGCTCTGGTTCATGCCTCTAGAATTACCCTCAAGTCTCACCAAAGCAAGCATTGCCCCAAAAAAGCCGTGAGAACACCGCGATATTTTCTTTTGCGCTCCCACGTTCTGACCGGATTGCGAAGCATCAAGATCCTGTAGCGAGTGAGAACTCATCCGATACGGCTTAATCAGCCCCCACCCAGATGGCCGTGTCGGGACTACACATTCCAAATGAGCCTCTGTCCTGTTCGTAGGACAGAGGCTTAACTCTTTTCAGGACCTACTTGAGCGGGCGTTCCGGGACTTTGAAGGTCAGTGATGCCCAGAGCGAGCGCCAGACACCCCCCGCTTCCGGATCGTCATTCGGCAAGGCTTCCATCGCCACCGCATCCACAAGGTATTCATGACCTGGGGAAACAGGGATGCTGGCGGAGCCGTTTTCGTCCGTCCGGTGCAGGGTTATGGTGACAGATCCATCAGGGGCCCTGTCAAAGAGCTCGATCTGAACATCTGCACGCGGGGCGTCATCCAGGAAAACCTCCACAGGGAGGGCCGTGATGGCGCCGGTATACGGATTTGCGCCCGCGACGATCTCGGTCTTCAGTCCCACGCGCTGGTCGGCCCCTTCGCCCGAGCCAACAGCAACGAGGCTCTTTGCATAGCGGCGGTAAAGCTCAACGAAGTCGGTTTCGGGAAGCCCCCGGGCTCTGTGGTCGTCCAGAACTTCGGTGAAATCCTTATGTTCGGCGAAACTCACGAATTTCTCCCATTCCCGGTATGTCAGCTGGTTATCGACGGTTTCGTGCACGAGGATCAGCAAACCATCATCTGCGGTTGGCATGCTCAACGCAGGCACATCTCCTAGGCGTCCTTCAACCGGGATGGTCTTTTCGCCGGACACAATTTCGAAACGGTCGAACTGCCGTGTTTGGAAACTGTAGCTGGGACCTTTGAACTCTTGACCAACCCGGAGGTGCGCCTCTATCCGGTTGCTTTCAGAGATCACATATGTCTCTGGTGAAATCCAAAACTCATGAGCCTTGAGTGGTAGGCCAAAGAGGATTACGGCGAGGCCAATGGCGAATATGCGGAGATCATTCATGGTTTTTTCCCTGTCGCGTTGGCTCCTGATGCTGATGCACGTCAGCCTGTTGTCAACCGCGATCATCATCAATTCTTCTGAGTCGGTTCAAGCGCATGAGATCCGACCGGCAATTGCCGATGTTTCGCTCAGCGCGGACAGCATCGGAATAGAGATCCGTCTTACCGCCGAGCCGCTTGTCGCGGGGATCGATCTGGAGGGGCTGCAAGACACGAACGAGGCGCCCGAGGCTGATGAATATGACCGTTTGCGGGACCTTCCGCCCGAGGATCTGGCGGCCCGGTTCCAAGCCGTCTGGCCGGACCTTCGGCAAACACTTTTCGTCAGAACCGGCGAAGCGGATATTCTTCTTGAAATGGAGACGGTCCGTGTCGAGG
>JABDPP010000371.1 GCA_013042765.1 Litoreibacter sp. | reverse complement strand
CCTGTTCATTGTGGCCATGATCCTGATGCAGACAGATCGGATTGTCGGGGTACATTTCGGCCAGTGCCCCTACGATCCCGACAATCATCCTGTCGCCCGCATAGACGTTGCGCACGTTCAGGCTGGCCTGAAGGATCACCGGCGCGTCACAGGCCCGCGCAGCGTTCATGATTGCTATCCCCTGTTCCATATTCGAAATGTTGAAAGCAGGCACGCCATAGCCATGTTCGGCAGCATGATCGAGCAATTGTCGGAGGGTTATCAAAGGCATCTGTTTGGCTTCACTTTCGAAACTTCAGGTCATGGAATGTCGCAGAACCTTCCTGCACAAACAGTCCCCAGGCGTCGGTGTTCGAGATGTCGTAAACACGGAACGAGGCGACAACCTGCCCCGCAACAAAGCACTCGATGGCAGACCCGTTACGCAGGATTTGCACGCGATAACGTCCATCTTCGGGCGTAAAGGCCAGAGGGCGATCCACCAGCGGGCTGTCGATTTCCTGACTGACTTCGATGCCGTGGCGTTCGTTCAGAACCAGACTATCCCAGAGGGGGTCCATCGCGGCGGGCCAGCGGTCAAAAACCACGCGTCCCTTCATCGGCTCAATCGCAAGGCTGTAGCCGCTGTCGAGGTGATCACCGCCGCGCGGTTCGATCAGAACACCTACAGCTTCGGTGTTGGCAGTGGGCTCAATTACAACATCGAGCAACACGTCATCACGGTCCGGGCCATCCAGAAACGCGTAGGCATAGGTGCCGGTGGCGTCGCATTGTGGGCTATCGCCCTTAGTCCAATCGCCCAACACCGGGCGAACCTTGTGTTCAACAGATGTGTCGTAGCTGTCATCCACCTCTTGTGGCAGGCGACTGACCAGCGTTCCGTCAGGCAAAGAGAGCAGTTCACGCGGGCTACCCAGTTCACCACCCCAAACCCAGCTGCGCTTTGGACCGTGGTGTTTACGGAACGGAATCCACGCGAAACTGAAACGCCGGTCACCATCGCTGGCGGATTTCGCGGCATAGAAGCGGCGACCATCAAGGCTGTCGAGCTTGCGACTTTCCCAAGGGCCATCGGGTGACTTTGCAACCCGATAGAGCGTTTGCATCCGTTCCGAATAACGGCTCTCCACCAGATACCACCAATCCCCCAGCTTGAAGATTTCGGGGCATTCCGGGCAATGGGTCAACATGGAAGAGGCCAGCGGAGGACCTACTTCCCAGTTTTCCAGATCATCGGACGTGGCAACCGCCACACAGCCGCGACGAAACTGCGGGCCTTCTTTCAGGCGCGCGGAAATCAGCATCTTGAAACAACCAGTGTCTTCGTCTCGGTAGACGAACGGATCACGCCAGTCGACGGTCTCGTACCATCGCGAATCGGGAGAGATCAGGGGATTGCCGCCGGATTTATCCCACGTTTTCATGTCAGTAGAAGTCGCCTTGCAAATGGTTTGCGGCGAGGCGGACTGGCGATTGTAGCCCGTGTAAAAGAAGTGAAAGACGCCTTCGCGCTCAATGACGGAGCCAGTCCAGATGCCATCACCATCACATTCACCATGTGCGCCAGGGCCGAACGCATCGGGCATAACCGTCCAGTTCACCAGATCGTCTGATTGCAGATAGGCCGTTGAGACGCGGGCGCGCTCTACATATTCCCATGCGCCGACGGGGGGCTGGGAAAAAAACAGGTGCCATTTTCCATCATGGTAAAAGGGCATGGTATCGCCAGCAGCGGCACCTCTTTCGGGAGCATAGCCGAATAGTCTCATTACGGACCTCAAAGTAATAGTTGATTGGTTGGTGCTCCCGACCGCTGGGGGCAGGGAGCACCTTGTGCATGGGAGATTATTGCACGTAGTCCTGCCAGTTCGCCTGCCAGTTGTTGATGAAACCCACCAGGTCAGCGTCTGGATTATGAACCTTGCTGAGGCTGCGCACCGTTTCGGGCGACAAGATACAGCCGTTTAGCAGGCCGTTTGCGTAGGTTTCCACATTGTCAGCCGTAACCGGGATAAGACCAACCTTGGGCTGTGTATCCGTGATCGGGTGACCGTGCAGGTAATCGTAAAGCTGGATCAGGCCAAAGCCACCGACCATCCAGTGACCACCGATCGAAAATTCCAACTCGCCTTCCTTGATGAACTGGGCCACCTGCTCGTCGATATCGGTAGTGATAACAGCGATATCGTCGCGTCCAGCCTGATCAATGGCAAATTTGCTGCCCAGACCCGCAACCGCACCGATCACGATTACCGCGTCAATCTCACCGGGTGCAAAGCGTGCAATATACTGTTCAG
>JABDPP010000363.1 GCA_013042765.1 Litoreibacter sp. | reverse complement strand
ACCATGCACGGGCCATTGGCCTGCGTCCTGGAGCGCTGAAGGTCATTTTCTTCATGTTGCTGTCCGCGTCGGTCGTCGCCGCGATGCAGACTGTCGGGGCCTTTCTGGTGATCGCCATGGTGGTGACGCCGGGTGCGACCGCCTACCTCCTGTTTGACCGGTTCCCGCGCCTTATCGCGGCCTCCGTGGTGATTGGGGCCAGTACTGGTTTTCTTGGCACCTATATCAGCTACTTCCTCGACGGGGCGACGGGCGGTGTCATTGTCGTGCTGCAGACGCTGATCTTTCTGATGGCATTTCTGTTCGCGCCTAAACACGGCCTGCTAGCAGCCCGCCGCAAAGCCGCCGAAGCGTTGCTGCGTGGCCCCGGCGCGACGAGCCGGGAGGTTCGACAATGAACCTCGAGACCCTCCTGCTGCCGTTCCAGTACCCGTTCATGCAGCACGCTTTCATTATTGGAGCGATAATCGCTGTGCCGACGGCGTTGCTGTCGTGCTTCCTGGTGCTCCGGGGGTGGGCTCTGATGGGAGATGCGGTCAGTCACGCGATCCTGCCCGGTGTCGTTCTGGCCTGGATCCTCAATATCCCGCTCATTGTCGGCGCGTTCGCGGCTGGCATGGGATGTGCGCTGCTGACGGGCTATCTGTCACAGAACAGCAGGGTTAAACAGGACACGGTCATGGGCGTGGTCTTCTCTGGCATGTTCGCGGTCGGCATCATCCTCTACACATCGATCACGACCGAGCAGCATCTCGATCATATCCTGTTTGGAAATATGCTCGGGATTTCCGTCGGTGATATCCTCAACGCGGGCGTGATTTCGCTGGGTGTCTCCGCCGTTTTGATCCTGAAGTGGAAAGACCTTCTGCTCCATGCCTTCGACCCTATCCAAGCTCAAGCGTCGGGGCTTCCGACCGGTGTCCTGCATTATGGGCTACTAGCGATCCTTTCACTGACCATTGTGGCGACCCTGACCTCTGTCGGATTGATCCTTGCGATTGGACTCCTGATCGCGCCGGGCGCGATTGCCTTCCTCTTTGTGCGCAGCTTTGGCCGGATGCTTTTGATTGCTGTGGCCGTTTGTATTTTGGCGATGCAACTTGGGGTCTATGCAAGCTTCTTCCTCGATAGCGCTCCTGCGCCTACGATTGTACTAATCCTAAGTGCGATTTTCGTTCTGGCCTTCCTGCGCCGCATTTCCATTACGCGCAGCACGTCTCAGAAGGTCACGCGTCCTGCTGAATGATCTCCTGACCGGGCATTGTCTTTTCACGTCTCAGCCTATGTGGTCCGGGAAATAGCGACAAACCGAGGCCTGCGTGATGCATGATTTCTACTCCGATACCCAAACGAGGCCGACCCGGGCCATGCGTGAAGCGATGCTTGATGCCGAGGTTGGAGATGAACGTCATCACGATGACCCTGCCACGAATGACCTGATTGCTAGAGTTGCTGAAATGCTCGGAATGGAAGCCGCGATGTTTCTTCCATCCGGGACCATGTGCAACGAGGTTGCCATCGCAGTTCATTGCCAGCCGGGCGACGAGGTGATTTGCACCCGCGAGTCGCATATCATCTTTGCAGAGAGCGGAGGCCCGGCCGCGCTCTCCGGTGTCATGCTTTATCCAATCGACGGAGAGCATGGGATGATGACGCCCGAAGAAGTATCATCTGCAATCCGACCGCCGTCAGCCCATGCGCCGCGTAGCCGTCTTTTGTGTACCGAGCAGACATCCAACCTTGCAGGGGGAGCGATCTGGCCTGCAGACCAGCTCCGCGCGGTTGCGGACGTGGCGCGCGAGGCAGGGCTCGCCACCCACCTTGATGGTGCGCGGCTCTTGAACGCCTCCGTCGCAACCGGTGTGCCCGCGCATGAATACGCTGCCGGTTACGACAGCGCTTGGATCGCCTTTACGAAAGGTCTGGGCTGTCCGGTCGGAGCGGTTCTGGCCGGAAGTCAGGAATTCATCGACAAAGCCTGGCTCTTCAAACGCCGTTGGGGCGGCGCCATGCGTCAGACCGGGGTGCTGGCGGCGATGTGCAGCCATGCGCTGGATCATCACGTGGAACGACTGGCTGAAGATCACGCGCTGGCGCGTGATATCGGCGACAGGCTCCGCGATCTGCCCGCGGTTTCGGACGTGATGCCCGTCGAGACGAATATCGTGATCGCGGAACTGTCGGATGCGGTTCCCGAGGCCCGGGAATGCGCCCGCCGGATGCGAGAAGACAATGTCACCTGCACGGTTGTCGGGCGAAAGCGGATCAGGATGGTCACCCATATGGACGTAGGTCAAGCCGATGCAGATGCACTGATCTCCTCGATCGCAAAACTGGCCTGAGGTAAGAGCCCGCCTCACTCGAAAAACCTTGGCGCGAAAAAGGCGCGATCCAGTACGTGGGTCGCGCCGATTTGTGTTTTCCAGGCGGTAAAACCACTTAAAACTTGAGATAAATCGCCTTTAACTTGGCGCCTTTGCGACCCATTTTCTCCTCATTCCTCTTCGATATTCACCGAAAAACAACGTCTCGACACGAATGTCCGGCTGTATTCGAGCAGCAGAAAAGGGACTATTATGGTGGGAAAAGGTCTAAGAATTTCGATCGCATTGGCGCTTTGTGTCTCCGGCTTGACGGCATGTGTGAAGCCCAGCGAAGATGTCATGATGAACGCACAACCCGCGGTTGTTCAACTGTCAACGCGCAATGCAAACCCCGTAACGCAATTGCCCAACTTGGAGACTGAGCGGCGCTTCAAGGTCTTCCTGACGGGATATAGCTGGTGGGACAACACACCGCGCGGATCGGCGGCCATCGCAAAGCCGGTCATCCACCGCAAGGCAAGTGGCACCGGCACCTATGAGGACCCGATCACACTCGCGGTTGGTCATCGTATCGACTACGGACGCCAGACCATGGATTACCCGGCTGGTACGCGGTTCTATTTTCCGAACATCCGCAAATACGCAATTGTCGAGGACGTCTGCGGTGATGGGAACCGCCCGCAGGTCTCGGGTTGTCACCGCGGATACAAGGGTCATCCCTGGCTGGACATCTACATTGGTGGGCGCTGGTCCAGTGCCGAATTCTCCGACCAATGTGCGCGCAACATTACCGCCGTGCAGGATGTCGTGATGCACCCGTCACCGAATTACCCCGTGATTACCGGTGAAGTTGCCAGATCAAACTGCAAGGCCCTGTCGGGCATTACATGAGCAAATCTGCATAACAGGACGGCCTGAGGCGTTAAACACCAAAGGCCGTCTTACTTGCAGCAGTTGCGTCGTAGCGACTTCGGATGTCTGGGCTCAAACACCGCTTTGCAGAAGCATCTTGGCGATAGCCTGCAGAATAATTCCGTTCGTGTTCAGATCCGTATAGTTCTTCGTGGGCTTCCCGGTCTTGGTGTAGATGCTTGAGGCAAATCCGTAGGGTGTTCTCGCGACATCTCGTACATGTTCGACCAGCGCGGTTGAGTAGGGGTGGGGGTGCGTAGCCGCCCACATGAAGGCGGCTTTGGAGCTGACGACCTTGTTGTCCTCCCAAAACGTCATAGTCTTGTGGCTGGCCTTGTTGGACAGGGTCGCGATCGTCCATGGGTTTCCGTACACATCGACCCGGAAGCCCTGATAGGAGAACCAAGGCTCACGATCGAGTGGACCTTCGTTGGGGCAAAAGAACTCTCCCGTTTTCTCGTAGGCGTCCAGCTGGGCTGCGAACAGGACCTCGGACAGGTATTCCGCGGGCGGGGAGTCCTCAAATTCAAGCAACTCCAGAAGCATCGGTTCGGCCCCGATCGGAGCGATCTCAGCGACCCGGTAGAGCAAGGCCATCCTTTCGTCGCGTAATTTTGCATTCGTCATGATGTCATAGGGCGAGTGCGCCTCAAATCCCCATGCCCTCATGCCTAGCGCCGAATAATGGCTGTATACCGTCCAGTAGTCGGAAACGTGCCGCCCGCGTTTGATCGAGTGGATGCGGCCGCCGATCAGGATCTCGTCAAGATCCCAGGATGCGACAAGAGCTTCTACAGAGCTATCGCCATGCGGGTGTCGTGCCAACCTGTGCAGGGACGACAAGAGCCGGGTTGTATCGAAGGAATTGAAACCGGCCTTCCACCTGACCCTGCGCGTGTCAATCTCCGATCCGGGCAGGAGCAGCCCGTTAACGCGGGTGCCCGCAATACTGGCAAGGACCTTGGAGTATCTCTCCCGGAAATCGGCCGGGTCGATCAGGCCAATATCCACTGCCGCGATCAGGGCATTGATCAGGCTGCCGACGTCCCACATGGTTGCCGAGTTGTGCTTGACCCGGTTTCGCGTCTGAAAAAAAACTGTTGTGGGGCAAAGCCCGGTACGTGGATGGGTCAGAGCATCGATATAGGACCATGCTGTCTTTGCATCTTCCAGAAGCGCCACACGGTCCTGACTCAAACGAGGTTGTGGGACTGAGGCACTTTTGGCCCGTGCGGCCTCGGTTCTCAGATAGGTGGGCAATACCGGATCGCTCGGCACAATCCGCTCGACATAGGTGTCGAGCGTCATCAGTTCAGAGACCGGTTCCTGCCAAAGCGCATTCAGCGCCCGGATAACGGCCTTTCGCCCGGCACTGTCCCGAATTGCGGAGGGCGATATCGTGATCACGACATCATTGATGGTGCCTGCGGCACGGACAAGGTCATCCCCGGATATGGGGGTCTCGATATTGATCGCGAGCGGAACATGCAGGCGGCCATGTCTATCGATCCCACGGGCTGCGGAGGGATTGCTCTCAAGCATCAGGCCAATGCCGGGGCCGCGCGCTGCAGCTGAGATCAAGTCCGGGTCGTCGCCTCTTTCGTCCGGGTCAATCCAGAAGTACTGATGGCGGGATCGGGCAGCTTCTTTGCTCTCAGGATCAAGTGAGAACCAGTATCCCGCCATGGCAGGCTGGTCCTCCTCAGGCAGAACTGTCAGCCCAGTGCTGAAGTCGAACTTATTCTTGATTAGCAGTCTTTTGAAAATCCCGATTGCATTGAGCTCTTCTCGATCGACATTGGGATCCTCGAAAAGATGCAGTGCAATCTGACGGCTGAACCCGGTATCCGCCCTGATCTGAACGCTCGCGGGGGGAATGAGTGCGATGGTTCCTTTTTGTTCATGTTCGAGGGCGGCATCGCAAAAACGGCTTACTGCCTTATCAAGAACCTGGTTCGGGAGCGCTGCGAAACCTGAGGCGGATATGATGATCAGATTTTGGAATTGATCGTCTACGACCCGAGGTAGAACCCGGATCGCCTCCTCGAACGAGACGCGCGCACCTCCGCGGAGATTGAGAACGCCGTTATATGACATCCGCGCGCTCACCTTCGTCTCTGCTTCCGGTAGGCTAAGTATGTTTCGAACGCCAGCTGAGCGCACGAAATCGGAGGCCACCGGATCTTCCGTCAGGTTTGTGGCGACCGTGTAGAAGTGCTGTCCGTTCCGTTCGGGAACATCGTCCAGCCCCAGTCCGGCGATCAGCCGCATGCGCGCCTCGCTCGTTGCACGAGCCTGCAGGTAGGGCGGCATCTTGTTGAGGTCGCCAATGTGAGGCGCAAACTCGATCAGGTTCGGAGCTACCACGCGCAGCTTGCGCAAAAACTGGGCGAGCTCGGATTGCGGATGGAAGGCGGTTCCGTCGCTGCCGTCAGGATTGATCACGCAGCAAAACGGAATACCCCGAGCCCTCAATCCCGTCAAAACCGTCGAGAGGTTGTCCAGTGGCGTGTCTGGAGAGATATCTGAAAGGACAATAAGAGTGCGCAGTTTGTAACTCGCGGCGTGGGCTTGAAAGCCCAAAAATGGTAGTGACGTTGTGCCTGCGATTGCGGTGGTAAGGAAGGTACGGCGTTTCATTCTATTGATCCTGAACCGAGTGGTTGATCCCGCTTCGCTTCAGCTTGTTCCAGCTCGCGAGGCGGCCCGTGATCGCAGACCCCATGGCGCGGAAAACCGAGATGTACAGCATCTGCCGGTAGAACACGCGTTGGAACGGGATCAATAAGAGAAGCTTGATGTCTTCCCGAC
>JABDPP010000361.1 GCA_013042765.1 Litoreibacter sp. | reverse complement strand
GCTTAACACGTTGAGTTCATGATATTAATTTGCAGAGAGCCCCGCGGGATTGACCCCGCGGGCGTTCCTGTGCGTTGACTAGGCGCGGACGAGTTTCTCGTAGCTGTCAGAGATCTCGCGGGTCAGGGCGCCAACCTCGAAGTTGTAGTCCCCGATCTGACCAACCGGAGTGACTTCGGCTGCGGTGCCGGTAAGCCAGCATTGCTCGAACCCTTCCAGCTCTTCGGGCATGATGTGGCGTTCGTGGACTTTGATCTGGCGATCCTTGAGCATGCGGATCACCGTCTGCCGGGTCAGGCCATTGAGGAAGCAGTCGGGATCGGGTGTGTGCACCTCGCCGTCTTTAACGAAAAAGATATTCGCGCCCGTCGCTTCGGCCACGTAGCCGCGATAGTCGAACATCATCGCGCCGGAACAGCCTTTTGCCTCGGCAGCGTGCTTCGACATCGTGCAGATCATGTAGAGACCGGCGGCCTTGGCGTGGCAGGGGATCGTTTCCGGGCTGGGCCGTTTCCACTGCGAGATATCTAGCTTTGCGCCCTTCATTTTGGCGTCGCCGTAATAGGCACCCCATTCCCATGCGGCGACGGCGAGGCGCACCGGGTTCCGCGCGGAGGCGACACCCATGTCCTCGCCCGCTCCACGCCACGCAACTGCGCGCACATAGGCATCATTCAGGCCATTGGCTGCGAGGACCTCCTGTTTGGCGGCCTCGATCTCATCAACGGTCCAGGGGATCTCGAAATCGATCATCTCGGCGGAACGCTTGAGGCGTTCCGAGTGCTCGCGGCTCAGGAAGATCTTCCCATTGTAGCAGCGCTCGCCTTCGAAGACTGAGCTTGCGTAATGCATTGCATGCGTCAGGATGTGGATGTTCGCGTCGCGCCAGTTTACCAGCTTCCCATCCATCCAGATGACGCCGTCACGATCATCATAGCCACCAGCCATTGTCCTGTTCCTTTCCTTGCCGCGCTTTCGCGAGTTTTCATTTATTGCTCAAATTATGCCCGAAGCGGACATAATATTTCACAAAAGCTTCGATTCGCTATCATTCGATGCTTGGAAAGTCAACAAGGCTGACATAAACTGAAGAAGTTTAGAGAGTGGAGACCCTTGCATGTCGGACAGAGGCGCAGGCCAGACCGGAGGCAGAGGCGAAAGCCTGCTGTTTCTGACGGACGATCAGTTGCGACGCGGGATCGAGGCCATGTTCTTCGCGTATCGGGGTTTCACCGCAGACCCGGATCGGATCCTTGCCGAATATACCTATGGCCGGGCACATCACCGTGCGATCCATTTCATCAATCGCTCGCCGGGAACGACGGTCAATAATCTTCTGGATATTCTTGGGGTTACGAAACAGTCCCTGAACCGCGTGTTGCGAACCCTGATCCAGGATGGATTGGTTGAATCGCGCGTGGGTACGCGGGACCGGCGGGAGCGGCACCTGTTTCTGACCGAGGAAGGCGAGGCCCTCGAACGGCAGCTTTCAGAGGCGCAGCGTCGCCGGATGCGCGCAGCATTTCGTGAGGCCGGGCCTGAGGCCGTCGCCGGGTTCCGAACGGTGCTTGAGCAAATGATGGATCCGGAAATGCGAAAACACTATCAGACGATGAAGGACGGCTGGTAGTGGCCGCCACGTCACAGAATGACGCCCATCTCCTGATCGTCGATGATGACGAGCGGATCAGGACCTTGTTGCAGCAATTCCTGAGTCGCCACGGGTTCTGGACGACAGCAGCTCGGGACGCGGACCACGCCCGGCGTCTGTTGGCGGGGCTCGACTTCGATCTGATCGTCCTCGACGTGATGATGCCCGGGGATGACGGCATCACGTTTACGCGTCAGCTACGGGAGACGAATTCGACGCCGATCCTCCTGCTGACCGCGAAAGGTGAATCGACAGATCGGATCGCTGGCCTGGAGGCTGGGGCGGATGACTATCTTCCGAAACCGTTTGAGCCTAAGGAACTTCTCCTTAGGATCAACGCGATCTTGCGCCGCGTTCCACAACAGGATGACGCGCTGCAAAAGCCGAAATTCCTGCATCTGGGCGGTATCAGATACGATATCGAGCGTGGAGAGATGTGGCAGGGCGATGATCTTATTCGCCTGACGGCGACTGAGGTCGCGCTGATGCGGATTTTTTCCGGTCGTCCCGGCCAGCCGGTGAGCCGGGCGAAACTGGTTGAGGATCTCGGGCGTGACAAGGGACAGGCACAGGAACGTGCCGTTGATGTCCAGATCACCCGCTTGCGCCGTAAGATCGAGGCCGACCCGAAACAGCCACGCTATTTACAGACGGTGCGTGGAGCGGGTTATATGCTGGCCCCTGACTGAGGCTCTCCTGTAGCTTGGAGCGCGTAATCTTCGAGGAACAATGACGATATGAGCACGGCCCTACTGACCCATCCCGATTGCCTGAAACACGTGACCCCGCCGGGCCATCCTGAGCGCGTGGATCGCTTGATGGCGATCTATGCAGTTCTGGATACAATCTCTGATCCGGCTCTGGTGCGTGCGGAGGCTCCCCTGGCCCGCGACGAGGATATCCTGCTTGCCCACCCGCAGCGCTATATTGATCGGATCAAAGCTGCGCAGCCCATCGAGGGAACCGTGGCGCTGGATGCCGATACCCATATGTCTCCGGGATCGCTGAATGCCGCCTACCGCGCGGTCGGCGCTAATGTGAAGGCCGTCGATATGGTGCTTTCAGGCGAGGTGCAGAGCGCCTTCGCCGCCATCCGCCCTTGTGGTCACCATGCGGAGACCGAGACGCCGATGGGCTTTTGCCTCTTCGGCAACGTGGCGATCGCGGCCAAACATGCCCTGGATAATCACGGGCTTAACCGCGTGGCGATCGTGGATTTCGATGTGCATCACGGCAACGGAACGCAGGACATCTTGTGGAACGAGCCCCGTGTCCTGTTTGTCTCAAGCCACCAGATGCCGCTTTATCCCGGTTCGGGCGCGGTATCCGAGCGGGGCGCCAGCAACAATGTCCTGAACGTGCCGCTGGATCCCTATTCCGGAAGCGACGCCTTCCGAAACGCTTATGAACGGATCGTCCTGCCAGCACTGGAAGAATATGAGCCGGAACTGGTCCTGATTTCTGCAGGCTTTGATGCGCATGCTGCAGATCCTCTGGCAAATCTCAATCTGGTCGAGGATGACTTCGCATGGATCACTGAACGGCTCTGCGATATCGCCGATGAACACGCGCAGGGGCGTGTCGTCTCGACTCTCGAAGGCGGATATGATCTGGATGCTTTGGCCGCGTCGACCGCGGCGCATCTAAATGTTTTGCTGAAGAGGGGCGCATGACCGAAACACCCGTATCCGAGATGTCGTTCGAACAGGCCATGGCCGAGTTGGAGAAGGTCGTCAGCCAGTTGGAGCATGGGGATGTTCCGCTCGAGGATTCCATCAAGATGTATGAGCGCGGTGCGGAACTGAAGAAGCGCTGCGAGGCAAAGCTGAAAGAGGCTGAAGAGAAAGTCGCACAGATCACTCTGGGCAGCGACGGCCAACCTTCCGGAACGACACCAGCCGAAGGGCCTTAAGACCCGTGTTCGACGCTGCATTGCGCGATGCGCAGGTCAGGACGCAAGCCTGCCTTGATGCCTCCATGGCCGATCTGGACGGCACCATCGCCGATGCGATGCGCTACACCTGTCAGGGTGGCAAACGACTGCGGGCTTTTCTCGTTATGGAGGGGGCTCGCATTCACGGCGCAGATCCTGCCCAAGCCGATCGTGTCGCCGCCGCAATCGAGATCATCCACGCCTATTC
>JABDPP010000359.1 GCA_013042765.1 Litoreibacter sp. | reverse complement strand
GCACCGGCCTGCCCCCACGATTGGACAGCTGGGCTGCGTTCGATCGCTCGGTCCATGCACTCACGGATCTGGGCGTCATCGAGGACAGCTCTAAGATCTGGTGGGACCTGCGTCCCTCCTCCCGCTTTCCCACGATCGAGACCCGGATATGCGACCTGCCTTCGCGGATGGAGCACACCCTGACGCTGGCCGCCCTGATTCAGTGCATCGTACGGATGCTCTGGCGTCTGCTGAGACGCAACCAGCGCTGGCGCATCTACGATGCGTTCCTCGTGGGTGAGAACCGCTGGCGCGCACAACGGTTCGGCACAACCGAAGGGTTAATCGATTTCGGACGTCGGGAAATCGTTTCGATGGATGAACTCGTGGAGGAGCTTCTGGAACTGATCGCCGAGGACGCGGAGGCGTTGGACTGCCAAGCCGAAGTCGCGACCGCCCGGGATATCCTGAAATCCGGCACCAGTGCTGAGCGGCAACGCGATGCGTATGCCAGCGCGCAGGCAGACGGTGCAGATCATGGCGAGGCCCTCAAAAAAGTCGTCGGCCACCTTATCCACGAGTTTTCGACGGATCTTTAGGTCTCAAGCGTTCGTGAAAAACCTGACGCCCGGCTGCGGCCACGTTCGAAACACTTGAAACGGAGCCCCCGTTGCGCGTAATTAAACGAGTGTTCAATTTGAGAAGGCACAGCCTATGGACTTCGCGCTGACCGAAGAGCAATCCGCAATTTTTGACATGGCGCTCGCCTTTGGCGAAGAAGAGATCGCTCCACACGCACTGGAATGGGACAAGGCCGGCGATATTCCCAAATCGCTCTGGCCAAAACTGGCGGAGCTGGGTTTCGGAGGTCTCTACATTTCCGAAGAGAACGACGGCTCCGGCTTGTCGCGGCTCGATGCAACGCTGGTCTTTGAGGCGCTGAGCCACGCCTGCCCGTCTGTCGCGGCTTTCCTGTCCATCCACAACATGTGCGCCGCCATGATTGAGCGGTTCGGCAGCGAGGCACTGCGCGACAAGTTCCTGCCCGGCGCTCTGCGGATGGAGCGCGTCTTTTCCTACTGCCTGACCGAACCCGGATCGGGCTCCGACGCAGCCGCTCTCAAGACCCGGGCCGACCGCACCAATGAGGGCTACAGCCTCACCGGGACCAAGGCCTTCATCTCCGGCGGCGGTTATTCGGACGCCTATATCGTGATGTGCCGGACCGGCGACGCGGGCCCCAAGGGGATTTCTGCCATGATCGCGGAGGACGGCGCCGAGGGACTGAGCTTTGGGGGCCTGGAAGACAAGATGGGCTGGCGCGCACAGCCGACCCGTCAGGTCCAGTTAGACAATTGTCATATTCCGGCTGAAAACCTTCTTGGAGAAGAGGGTCAGGGTTTCACATATGCGATGCAGGGCCTTGATGGCGGCCGCCTGAACATTGCTGCCTGTTCGCTGGGGGCCGCGCAGTCGGCACTGAATCGGACGCTGGCCTATATGGGCGAGCGTAAAGCCTTCGGCAAACCCATCGACCAGTTCCAGGCGCTGCAGTTCCGCCTCGCCGATATGGAGATTTCCCTGCAGTCGGCGCGGGTCTTTCTCAGACAGGCGGCGTGGAAACTCGACCAGGGCACGCCCGATGCCAACCAGCATTGCGCCATGGCCAAGAAGCTCGTGACAGAGACAGGTTCGAAAGTGGTCAATGACTGTCTGCAGCTCCATGGCGGCTACGGCTATCTGGCCGATTACGGGATCGAGAAACTCGTGCGCGACCTGCGTGTGCACGAGATTCTTGAAGGAACGAACGAAATCATGCGCCTGATCGTCAGCCGCCAGATGCTCACCGCCCGGTAAGGGGATGGGTGAGGATATCCATATCCGTCAGCAGGGGCGCGTCGGCCGCATCACCCTGCAGCGGCCTGACGCCCTGAATGCCCTGACCTATGACATGGTTCGTGCGATCGAAGAGGCGCTCGACGCGTGGCGCGACGCCGATATCGATCTGATCCTCCTCGATGCCGAAGGGCCGCGCGCTTTTTGTGCCGGCGGGGATATCGCCGATCTCTACGAGAGCGGGGTTGCCGGTAACTTCGCTTACAGCCAGCAGTTCTGGCGCGACGAATACCGGCTCAATGCAAAGCTCTCTGAATTTCCCAAGCCGGTGGTCAGTTTCCTGCAAGGCTTCACCATGGGAGGTGGCGTCGGGCTCGGCTGTCACGGCAGCCACCGGATCGTCGATGACAGCAGCCGTATCGCCCTGCCCGAATGCGGGATCGGCCTTGTCCCCGATGTCGGAGGCTCCCTGATCCTGGCGCACGCCCAAGGGCATTTGGGAGAGTATCTGAGCCTGACCTCCACCCGCATCGGCCCGGCTGATGCCATCTTCGTGGGATTTGCCGATCACTACGTGCCTGCAGACGTATGGGAGCACCTGAAAGACGGGCTTTGCGAAGGCGGCGATGCTGCGCTGATTGAGGCTACAGCACGCCCGGCGCCTGAAGGGGTTCTGGCCGGCGCACAGGCCGAGATCGACCAGCTCTTCGCCGCTGACACGGTTGAAGAGATCTACCGCGCTCTGGGACAGTCCGACAGCACGCTGGCTCAAAAGGCCCATAAGGCAATGACACGTAACGCTCCGCTCGCCATGGCCTTCTCGATGGAGATCATCCGCAGCCTTCGCAACGCCGAGAGCATACGCGACGCGTTGGACCTGGAATACCGCTACACCTTTCGTGCGATGGAACAGGGTGATTTCATCGAGGGCATCCGCGCCGCAATCATCGACAAGGACCAGAGCCCAAAGTGGAAACATGAAAGCCCGCATGATGTGACAGATCAGGACTTGTCTGCCATGCTGGCGCCTTTGGGCCGCAACGCATTGAACTGGGAGAACACGTTATGAAAATCGGCTTTATCGGCCTGGGCAATATGGGCGCTCCAATGGCCTCGAACCTCGCGGCAGCCGGGCACGACGTCACAGGATTTGACACCGTGACCAAGGCGCCTGAAGGCATTGCGTCGGCGGCCAGCGCCGCTGAAGCGGCCTCTGGACAGGATGTAGTCATCACGATGCTGCCCAATGGCGGCATTCTGCGCACTGTGGCGGATGAAGTAATCCCGGCTATGGGACCGGGCGCCGTCTTGCTTGATTGCTCGACAGTAGATGTCGATAGCGCCCGCGCGGTCGCTGAACAGGCCGAGGCCGCCGGCTTACTCGCCGCAGACGCGCCTGTTTCGGGTGGGATCGGCGGTGCCTCCGCCGGAACGCTCACCTTCATGGTCGGCGGTTCAGAAGCGGCCTTTTCCAAGCTCTCCCCGCTCTTCGACATCATGGGGCAAAAGGCGGTCCATTGCGGACCATCCGGCAACGGCCAAGCCGCCAAGATCTGCAACAACATGATCCTCGGAGTTACCATGATTGCCACCTGCGAGGCCTTTGCGCTGGCCGACAAGCTTGGCCTCGACCGTCAGAAAATGTTCGACGTTGTTTCAACCTCCTCAGGATACAGCTGGTCGATGAACGCCTATTGCCCCGCGCCCGGCGTGGGCCCGCAAAGCCCGGCCGACAACAACTACCAGCCTGGCTTCGCAGCCGAGTTGATGCTTAAGGATCTCAGGCTAAGCCAGCAGGCTGCGGAAGCGGTTGATGCCGACACGCCACTGGGCTCCGATGCGACCAGACTCTATTCGCAATTCGTCGAGGATGAGGACGGGCGCGGCAAGGACTTCAGCGCCATGTTGCCACGGTTCGAAAAACGCCACCGCAGCTGAGCGCCCTCCTTATCATTTCTCTGCGAATATCCCCGCCGGAGGCATCTCATCCAATGAAACGCCCCGGCATGAAAACGCGCAGTCCAGCGCGATAGCCACACAATGTTCAATATTCATTTTTTGGGGGAAAGTGGCGCGGTTGACGGGGCTCGAACCCGCGACCCCCGGCGTGACAGGCCGGTACTCTAACCAACTGAGCTACAACCGCGCAATCTGACATGTCTTGGGGATTTAGAAGGCAGCGATGGCGCGGTTGACGGGGCTCGAACCCGCGACCCCCGGCGTGACAGGCCGGTACTCTAACCAACTGAGCTACAACCGCTCGCTGCACGTCCAATCCCTCAGACGTGAGGGACGTATTATGGCCCCCACCCTGCCCCGTCAAGCGCCTCTCTGCGCGATTTGCAACCTTTCGTGTAAATCTGGCGCAGTGAACGTCTTGGTGGCCTCGAAAAACCAGATGCCGGCAGGCCCGGAAACCCATTACTGCGATCAACGCACACTGCACGGGGTATTTTCCAAGGCCTGAGGAGGAAATGGTGGGTGATGAGAGGCTCGAACTCCCGACATCTTCGGTGTAAACGAAGCGCTCTACCAACTGAGCTAATCACCCGGACCGGTGCTTCTGTTACATCGAAAGCCGAGTGCTTCGCAAGCCCTTTTGAGCTGCTTCCAGCATGGTTTCTTTCCCATCCGCGATATGGAAGACCACGCCTTGCGCCTGAGTGAGCTGTGCCTGCTCTTCAAGGTGCAGATCACAGGCCAAACCGCGCAGAACATTGAGTACAACACCGTGGCTGACGATCACCGCAGGCCCGCTCAGACGGCCCAGAAACTGCAGCAGCCGTTCCAAGATCGCGGCATGGCTTTCCCCGCCCGGCGCGGCGAGCGAGCGCAAAAAGAAATTGTCCGAGGCGGCGTAGAGCTTCGGCCATCGGCGCGCGATGTCGTCCCAGCACACGCCCTGCCACAGCCCGAGCCCCACTTCGCTCAACCCGGGCTCCAGATCAGGGTTCAGCCCCAAAGGCCCCAACGCAATCTCTGCTGTCTGGCGCGCCCGGCCAAGGGGGCTGCAAAAAGCCCGCAGATCTGCGGGCAAACTCAGACCAGAAAGGATCTCCGCCTGCTGACGGGCCTGCAGGATCCCCTGTTCGGTCAGCGGAGAATCAAGCTGGCCCTGAAGACGCCGCTCGAGATTCCATTCCGTCTCGCCATGGCGCAAAAGAAAAAGCTCGGGACAGGTCATTGCCTGTCACCGAGCCTGAATTCTGGTGGGTGATAAGAGATTTGAACTCCTGACATCTTCGATGTGAACGAAGCGCTCTACCACTGAGCTAATCACCCGTGCGACCGGCATTTAAACTCACTCCGTAACCTTCGCAAGACCAGCCTTTTCAACATCTCCATCGGAGGCACCGCGACCCTGCGCGCGTTCTCTCAATTTGACACGGCACACCAGCATCTTGCCATTGGGCGTGTCTTTCTCCCGTGTGACCCTGACCTTGGCGAGTGGAGCCGCTGATATCTCTGAGCCGTCCGCAAGCGCTTCTGCGATTACGTCCAGTGTAGCTTCGAGGCCTCGGCGCGCGTTGCCTTTGCTCAGACCACTTTTTGCGACCACCGCTTCCAAAAGGTCTTTCTTGCGCAAAACGACCGTCTCGACCGAGCTGCTTTCCGTTTTCGAATCCGGCGCTGTCACAGGTTGCGATGCAACCACCTTGCGCGGCTCTGCCGTCTTCGCTGACGAGGCCGCGGTCGCGGTCGGATTCTTCGAGCGGGCCGGCGATTTGGTCTTGGGCGTTGCCATCTGATGGGATCTCCTGTCGGGCCGGGGTAAAGCGGTTCCCCTGACGCTAGCAAATGAATTCCGATGCCGCCAGTCGTGTGGGCATTCTGCTCCTGACATCCACCATTAACGGGCCTTTGCCAGCGTTTCAAACCACTCGAAACGCTCCCGATTGGACGCAAAACGACCATTTCCGTGACGTTTTCGCTAAAGCTTACCCAAAAATCCAGCCTCATCCTGACATCATCAGGAGCGAGACGATGAACAGCCACTACCGCGACCAGCGTAAGATTGACCCCACCAAGGGCGCGCGCCTGCCCGATGGCAATCTCAATGACAATGATCGGATCGAGATCGGTCCGACCCTGCTGGCCTACCGCGAATGGGAAGAAGCAGGGCTGCAATTGCCCGACCTGGAGCAAATGCGCCGCTACCGCTGGGAACGGCTGACCCAACATATCGTGGCACGTGATCTGGGCGGACTGCTGCTGTTTGACCCTCTGAATATCCGCTACGCCACGGACAGCACAAATATGCAGCTGTGGAATACCCACAATCCGTTTCGGGCCGTGCTGGTTTGCGCCGATGGCTACATGGTCATCTGGGATTACAAGAACTCGCCTTTCCTCAGTAAATTCAATCCGCTTGTCCGCGAACAACGGGCCGGAGCAGACCTGTTCTATTTCGACCGGGGCGACAAGATCGACGTGGCAGCGGATGTATTCAGCGGGCAGGTTGTCGACCTCATTCGCGAGCATGGAGGCACCAATATGCGGCTCGCGGTGGACAAACCGATGCTCCATGGACTCCGCGCCCTCGAAGCCCACGGTTTCCAGGTGGTCCCCGGGGAGGAAGTGACCGAGAAATGTCGCGCCGTCAAAGGCCCTGACGAGGTCCTGGCGATGCGCGCGGCGTGCCACTCCTGCGAAATGGCCATGTATGAGATGGAAGCCTTCGCCCGGGAACGAATTCCAATGGGCGGCGTGAGCGAGGATGATGTCTGGGCCGTGCTACATGCCGAGAACATAAAACGGGGCGGCGAATGGATCGAGACCCGGCTGCTCACAACCGGGCAGCGTACAAATCCGTGGTTCCAGGAATGCGGCCCGCGCATCGCCCAGAACAACGAGATCCTTAGCTTTGATACCGATCTGGTAGGCCCCTACGGCATCTGCTGTGACATCTCTCGCAGTTGGTGGATCGGAAACCTGAAACCACCCGCCGACATGATCTATGCGATGCAACACTCGGTCGAGCATATCCAGACAAATATGGAAATGCTCAAACCGGGCGTTTCGATCAATGAGCTGAGCGCCAACACCCATGTGCTCGATGAGCGGTTTCAGGCGCAGAAATATGGCTGCCTGATGCATGGCGTCGGGCTCTGTGACGAGTGGCCACTGGTGGCTTACCCCGACAAGCACGTAGCAGGCGCATTTGATTACGAACTTGAGCCGGGTATGACGCTTTGCGTTGAAGTGCTGGCCGGCGAGGTTGGCGGCACATTTTCAATCAAGCTCGAAGATCAGGTGCTGGTCACCGAGGACGGCTACGAGTTGCTCACGAAATACCCGTTCGACCCTGCCTTGATGGGTTTGACCTGAGCAGGCACCAGCATTTCACCCCGGCGCACAGTTCCTCACCATGCCGTGATGCGGCTTTCAAATGGGTTGAGTTGTGCCTCTGAGGTCTCCATCCTTTGAGCCTGATCAGCGAGGCAGAACCGATGGGTATGGAAAGACTGACATTTACCGGACATTCCGGGGAGGCCCTGGCCGCCCGGCTTGACATGCCGGACGGCTCGCACCTCGCCACCGCACTCTTTGCCCATTGCTTCACCTGCTCTAAGGACATACCCGCCGCGAAACGCATTGCCGGCCGGCTTGCCGCCATGGGCATCGCGGTGTTGCGGTTTGATTTCACGGGTCTGGGGCATTCGGAAGGCGAGTTCGAGAACACGACCTTTTCTACCAATGTCGCCGATCTCGTTCTGGCCAGCGAACATCTTGCAAGCCGCGGAATGGCCCCGAGCCTGCTGATCGGTCATTCGCTGGGCGGGGCCGCGATCCTGCGGGCTGCCGGAGAAATCGCGTCGGCGAAGGCTGTTGTTACCATCGGGACCCCTTTTGACCCCGATCACGTGGTGCATAATTTCGGCGACAGCGTAGATAACATCAGACGCGACGGAGCCAGTGAAGTGATGCTGGGCGGGCGTCCGATCCGCATCGGTCGCGACTTCTTGGAAAACGTATCGTCCGAGAATCTGGAGACCGCGATCGCGTCCCTCAAGAAGGCCCTGCTTGTCCTGCATGCTCCCCTTGATGCGACCGTCGGGATCGAGAACGCCACCCAGATTTTTCTGAACGCCAAGCACCCCAAGAGCTTCGTCACCCTCGACGATGCAGACCATTTGGTGACTCGGGCCTCGGACGCAGAATATGCTGCTGAAGTGATCAGCGCCTGGGCCGGGCGATATCTCGATCTCAAACCGCCCGCACCGCCCATTGGCGCGCCTGAAGGCGTGGTCCGTGTCAGCGAGGCCAGCTCGGATGGATTTCTGCAAGATATCTCTTCGGGGCCGGCCCATCACACGTTTGCCGACGAACCCCTGGCCTATGGCGGGACCAACAAGGGCATGTCCCCTTACGGGTTTCTGGCTGCGGGACTGGGTGCCTGCACCTCGATGACGATCCGCATGTATGCAAGGCGCAAGAAATGGCCTCTGTCGCGGGTTAGGGTCGACGTGACCCATGACAAAATGCACGCGCAGGATGCCGGCGGCTCCGCCTCCAAGATCGACCATTTCGTCCGCGAAATTCACCTCGAAGGTGATCTGAGCGACGAACAACGCGCGCGACTTCTGGAGATCGCGGATAAATGCCCCGTGCACCGAACGCTCGAAAGCGGGGCGCAAATCAAGACAACCCTTGCTGAGAGCAAAATGGAGAAGGCCGCTGAATGATCTTACTGATCCGTTGAGGAAAAACGATAATGCCTCCGGCGGGGATATTTAGGCCAAAAAGAAAGCGTAAGCAGACCCGCCAACTGGCATTCATTTCTCCAAAAATATCCAAGAACCCGCCTTATGAGTGCGGTTAATCGGGTCCAAGGTTTTCCGCTACGGTTACTCTGCTGCAACAACCTTCTTGCGCGGAGACAGCATGCTCTTGAGATAATGTCCGGTGTAGGACCCTTTGACCTCGGCCACCTGCTCAGGTGTTCCGACCGCCACAATCTGGCCGCCGCCATCGCCCCCTTCGGGCCCTATATCGATGATGTGGTCAGCTGTTTTCACCACGTCGAGGTTATGTTCGATCACGATGACCGTATTGCCCTGATCGACCAGTTCATGCAGCACTTCGAGGAGTTTGCGAACATCCTCGAAGTGTAGCCCTGTGGTCGGCTCGTCGAGAATATAGAGCGTGCGTCCGGTCGAGCGTTTCGCCAATTCCTTGGAAAGCTTGACCCGCTGCGCTTCGCCGCCTGACAGTGTCGTTGCCTGCTGACCAACCTTGATGTAGCCGAGACCGACACGCACCAGCGCATCCATCTTCTCACGGATCGATGGAACAGCCTTGAAGAACTCCTGTGCATCTTCGACAGTCATATCAAGAACGTCTGCTATGCTCTTGCCTTTAAATTTAATTTCCAACGTTTCGCGATTGTAGCGCGCGCCGTTGCAGGTCTCGCAGGTTACGTAGACATCGGGCAGGAAGTGCATCTCGATCTTGATGACGCCGTCGCCCTGGCAGGCCTCACAGCGCCCGCCCTTGACGTTGAAGGAGAACCGGCCGGGCTTGTATCCGCGCGCGCGCGCCTCGGGAAGACCCGCAAACCAGTCGCGGATCGGCGTGAAGGCCCCTGTATAAGTCGCGGGATTGGAGCGTGGTGTGCGCCCGATGGGGCGCTGGTCGATATCGATCACCTTATCGAGATGTTCGAGCCCCTTGATGGTCTCGCAGGGAGCCGGGGTCTGGCGCGCCCCGTTTAGGCGCATTGAGGCTGTCTTGAACAAGGTTTCGATCGTGAGCGTCGATTTTCCACCCCCCGATACGCCGGTTACACAAACAAACTTGCCAAGCGGGAAATCCACGGTGATATCGCGCAGGTTGTTGCCGTTGGCCTTTTTAACCGTGAGTTTCTTCTTATTGCCCTTGCGCCGCTCCGCCGGGACAGCAATTTCGCGCAAGCCGGTCAGGTATTGTCCGGTGATCGAACTGGGATTAGCGGCGACATCCGCCGGTGTGCCTTGTGCCACGACCTCCCCGCCATGTACGCCGGCCCCCGGGCCGATATCGAAAACGTAGTCCGCCTCGCGGATCGCTTCCTCGTCATGTTCGACCACGATCACGGTA
>JABDPP010000358.1 GCA_013042765.1 Litoreibacter sp. | reverse complement strand
ACTTAATGCTATGACACCGCCGGAGGCACCCGTGGCAGGACATCAGGTCCCGGTCGCGGAAACGCCGCCGGCGGTTTCCGTTTGTCTGGAGGTTCTGCGCAAGCGGTCTGATTTCCTCGCTGCCGCGCGGGCTAAACGCTCCGGACAACCAGGGCTCCTTCTGCAAGCCCGCAAACGTCCCGATGACGGCTCCACGATCCGCGTCGGTTACACCTGTTCCAAGAAGATCGGCAACGCGGTGATCCGAAACCGTGCGAAACGCCGTCTGCGCGAGATCGCGCAGGAGGTGTTGCCCGAACTGGGTCACGCCGGATGGGATTATGTTCTGATTGGGCGACCCGGCAGCACGGTCGAGCGGGATTTCGAAGAACTGCGCGACGACTTGCGCCGCGCGCTGCGAAAGATCCACGGATGAGCCCGCTGGCCAAAATCGCCGCGCTGCCCGTACGCGCCTACCGGCTCATCTTCAGTCCTTGGGTCGGTTTCAATTGTCGCTATGACCCCACCTGCTCCGCCTACGCACTTGAGGCGCTCGAGAAACACGGCGCCTTCAAGGGCAGCTGGCTAGCGGCAAGACGCATAATGCGCTGCCACCCATGGGGCGGGTCAGGCGTGGACGATGTGCCCGACTGACATCACTTCTTCTCGAAGGTGATCACGACGTCGCCGATATCGAGCCCGTAGCGCTTCATATAGGCCTTATTGAATAGACGATCGTCGCTCAGGAGCCACATCCAGTCATCGAAGCTCACCCGCATTTTTTCACCGTCTCCGAGGGGTAGATCGATCGTGTAACGCCAGTTGAAACGGTCCCCGTTTTCCTGACCCTCGGCAACACCGATCACGCCGGGCGCGGTGCCGCGCCAGCTATCGGGACCGGTCTTTTCAAGGGTCCAGATCCGCTGCTCGGTCGAGCCGTCTTCGTAGACGAAATCCTCGACAAGGCGCAGTGTCTTCCCGTCCCATGTGCCTTCAATTTCCACTTCGAACCTGCGCCGCACTGTGCCCAGCACATCCTGAAATTGCCCATAGGCTACAAGCTCACCGCTGAAGAACTCCTCAAGGTTCAACTGCCGCGTGCTAAGCGGCTCATCGTCGAATGAAGGCTTGCCAGTGCAAGCCGCCAGGAACAGAAGCATGGCGGTGAGGGCGATACGCATTGTTTGTCTCCTTTTTAGGATTTACGCAGCGCAGATCATTTCGGATGCATCTTCCCCTGTTGAACAGCGCGCCCTATAAGCGGCCCATGCTGGATCACAACGAAATACACCCCCTGTTTGCAGACGCGCCGTCAACGACGGAGTTCAAGAAGCTGCGCAAACGGATCATTCGCGATACCCGCCAGGCCATCGACGATTTCGGCATGATCGAACGCGGGGCGCGGTGGCTGGTGTGTTTGTCGGGCGGAAAGGACAGCTACACCCTGCTGGCCGCGCTATACGAATTACAATGGCGTGGGGTACTGCCGGTGGAGATCCTGGCCTGCAACCTGGATCAGGGGCAGCCCAATTTCCCCGCGACAGTGCTGACGGAATTCCTTGAGAAGATGAGCGTGCCACATCGGATTGAATATCAGGACACCTATTCGATCGTGAAGGACAAGGTCCCGCAAGGGCGGACCTATTGTGCGCTGTGTTCGCGGCTACGCCGTGGCAACCTCTACCGGATCGCGCGTGAAGAAGGCTGCTCTGCAGTGGTGCTCGGCCATCACCGTGACGACATATTGGAGACGTTCTTTCTCAACCTCTTCCATGGGTCACGGCTCGCCACGATGCCACCAAAACTGCTCAACGAGGAGGGCGATCTGTTCGTCTACCGCCCGCTCGCCTACATCGCCGAGCAGGATTGCGAGAGGTTCGCCCGTGCCCTCAATTACCCCATCATTCCCTGTGACCTGTGCGGCTCGCAGGACGGTTTGCAGCGGCAGGCCATCAAGGAGCTTCTCAACAGCTGGGAAGCAAAGGCCCCGGGCCGCCGGCAAAAAATGTTCCGCGCACTGATGAATGCGCGACCTTCGCATCTTCTCGACCCCAAGCTCTTCGATTTTCAGGGCCTCACACGGGAACGGGATGGATTTGATGAAAATCCGAAAGATATTCCGACACTCCGTTAAGAGTCTCAACACAACGCCCACCTAGGTTGCGCTTCACTGCGAAGGAGGGCCGGAATGCGTGGGATGAAGAGTGGACAGGGGAGTCTGGGCAAATGGCTGAACCTGCGGAGCCTCGGGTTGGGGCTGATCCCGATTGGTGCAACCATCGCGTTTTTGAACAATGCCTCTTTGGTGATGTTCGCGTTGGCCGCCGCAACGCCGCTCATCCTTGCGTTCAGCAGTGTTCCGGACAGATCCCAGACCCCTTCTCTGGATGCGGAGACAGGATTTCACGACGAGGAAACCCTCGTCGCGACCTTGGATTCAGCACTCGAGACAGCGGATTTCAGCAGGAAGGTCGCTTGCCTCGTGGTCGAGCTTGATGCGTTCGAGGACCTGGAAAAAACATGGGACAGGGCGACGCTCAGCGCCGCCATACCGCAAGTGGCCGATCGAATATCGGCGCTGCTGCGCACCGAAGATATCGTGGCACGTATTTCACGGAACGGTTTTGCCATCGCCCTTCCAGACGTCAGGACACCGGAACTTGGCGCGATCATTTCCCTTACCGAACGCCTGCAAAAATCGATCGCTGAGCCGATGAACGCGGATGGCGCATCGTTGCATCTCACGGCGTCGGTCGGATTCTGCCTGCGAAACCAGATCGCCGGGAATACCGGGGCCGACCTGCTGGCCGCCGCCAAGATCGCAATGTCGGATGCGCGCCGTTTCGCGCCGCAAGCGGCGCGGTCCTACCCACCAGAGCCTGCAAAGCCCTTCATGGGCTCCGAGATCCTGATCGAAGAGGTCAGCGTCGCCTTGCGCGACGGTGACATAGTTCCGTGGTTTCAACCGCAGGTCTCGACCGATACCGGACAGGTCACCGGGTTCGAAGCTCTCGCCCGATGGGCCCACCCCGAACGTGGCACCGTTTCCCCTGCGAATTTTCTGCCAGCGCTGGAAGCCTCAGGCCAAATGGAGCTTCTGAGTGAAGCCATTCTGGTCAAATCGCTCCAGGCGCTGAAAACATGGGACAAATCCGGGTTTGAGGTTCCATCCGTATCGGTGAATTTTGCTACGCAGGAGTTGCGCAACCCCAGCCTTGTTGAGCGTATCAAATGGGATGTCGACCGGTTTTCGGTCACACCGGAGAGGCTGACCATCGAAATCCTGGAGACAGTCATCTCCGGATCCGACGATGACATCATCTCGCGCAACATTCGCGCCCTTCGCAATCAAGGCTTCCGGATTGATCTGGATGATTTCGGTACAGGCCACGCGTCGCTCGCAAATATCCGCAGATTCTCCGTCGACCGGATCAAGATAGATCGATCCTTCGTGACCCGGGCCGATGAAGACCCCGAACAGCAACGCATGATCGCGGCCATCGTCGGCATGTCGGAACAGCTCAGAATCGACACCTTGGCCGAAGGGGTGGAGACCGTGGGGGAATACACGATGCTCTCGCAACTGGGCTGCACACACCTTCAGGGGTTCGCGATTGCAAAGCCAATGCCGCTGGACGAAACCCTGCACTGGATGGACCAGCATTACGCGAAACTGAAGGCCATGCCCTCTGTCAGGCGGGGCTCGGCATAAAAGGCTGCTTATGAGTTCATTCCGTAGACCGCCGAGAGGCCTCAAAAGACCGGAAAACCGCTTGACCTTTGGCCCGTCAGCCTATTGAACCACCCCGATAGATCAAGACAGGTGGCGGCCCGAAAATGGACGATCAGAACAAGAACCTCATCCTTGCGACAGCGCTGAGTTTTTTGGTCATATTGGTGTGGTTCATATTGTTCCCACCCGAAGAGCCTGCACCCGTCCCGGTGGAGCAGGCCGCGGGCGTTGAACAAGGCGCACAATCTGCAAGCGTGCCGCCAGTTGCAGGCGGCGGCGCACCCGTTGCGCCCGCACCCCTTCCGGCGACCCCGGCAGAAACCCGGGCCAACGCGCTTGCCGAGAATCCGCGTCTGAACATCGAAACACCAAAGCTCAGCGGATCGATCTCGCTGACGGGCGGTCGTCTCGATGATCTGGACCTGAAAGACTACAACAACACGCTTGATCCTGATTCCGGGAATGTGACGCTGCTGTCGCCCGTAGGTGGCGAGAACGCCTATTACGCCCTCTACGGCTGGGCCCCGGCGGGCGATCTGAGCTATGAGCAGGTGCCCGGCGCGAACACCGAGTGGCGGATTGAAAGCGGTGACACCCTGACGCCGAGCACCCCCGTGACGCTGGTTTGGGAAAACGATGCCGGCCTGATCTTCCGGCGCGCCTTCTCTGTCGACGAAAATTTCATGTTCTCGGTCAAACAATCGGTCGAGAATACGTCGGACGTTTCGCGCCGCATGCAGCCCTATGGGATCGTTGCCCGTCACGGCGAGCCTGATGTTGTCGGTTTCTTCATCCTGCACGAGGGCGTCGTTGGCATGTCTGATGGCGAATTGACCGAAATCGACTACTCCGACATGCCGGACCTCGATGTGATCCCGCGCGAGGGCGCCAATGCCGAAATCACGGACGTGGTGGAAAGCGGATGGATCGGGTTCACGGACAAATACTGGATGACCACCCTGATCCCGCAGTCCGGGAGCAGCTTTACTTCCGTATCCAAATACGTGGTCAGCGCCGACGTCTACCAGACGGAGGTCCGGCTCGAGACGCTGAATATCGCTCCCGGCGAGACGGCAGAGGTGCAATCGCAGCTTTTTGCCGGCGCCAAGGAATGGGAGACGATCCGCAACTATGAGCGTGCCGGAATCGACGGGTTCCTCGACTCAATCGATTGGGGCTGGTTCTTCTTCCTGACCAAGCCGATCTTTGCGGTACTGCACTGGCTCAACAGCCTCATCGGCAACATGGGCTGGGCGATCATCGCACTGACGTTCATCATCAAGGCGGTTCTGCTACCGCTGGCCTACAAGTCCTATGTCTCCATGGCGAAGATGAAAGAGCTTCAGCCGCAAATGGAAAAGATCAAGGAGAAGGCAGGTGACGATCGCCAGAAGCTCCAGATGGAGATGATGGCGCTCTATAAGAAGGAAAAGGTGAACCCCGCAGCCGGTTGTTTGCCGATCCTGATGCAGATTCCGATCTTCTTCTCGCTCTATAAGGTGATCTTCGTCACAATCGAATTGCGCCATGCGCCGTGGCTCGGCTGGATAACTGACCTCAGTGCACCGGACCCGTCCTCCATTCTCAACCTCTTCGGGCTACTTTCCTACGCGACGCCAGATCAGAGTTCGATCTTCTTCATATTCTCGCTCGGCGTGCTGCCAATCTTCCTGGGTATTTCCATGTGGCTGCAGCAGAAGTTGAACCCGGCCCCCCCGGATCCGACACAGGCGATGATTTTCGCATGGATGCCGTGGGTGTTCATGTTCATGCTGGGCACCTTTGCCAGTGGTCTGGTCCTGTACTGGATTGCAAACAACGTGATCACGTTCATGCAGCAATACGCGATCATGCGCAGCCAAGGATATACGCCGGACATATTCGGAAATATCAGAGCCAGCTTCAAAAAATCAAAGCAACCCGAGAAGAAGAAATAGCCTGCGCATTTCCCCTGGCCTGCCTGAATAAACGGCCGGCCAGGTGGGGCGTGTCACGGGCCACCGCGAAGTGAGAGCGTAGACATGGCGAAATTCACGTTCCAGATTGCCGACGCGCCGGAGCCGGACGTGGCCGAGCAAGGCCGCAAGCTCTTTGCGGGCGAGACAGATTTCCTAAAGGGCGTTGTTGCAATGGACGGGCTGCCGCCTGCCGATCGGATCGAGGTGTGTTTTGCCGGCCGGTCAAATGTCGGGAAATCCTCGCTGATTAACGCCATCACCGGGCGCAAGGCACTGGCCCGCACCTCCAACACGCCCGGGCGAACGCAGGAGATCAATTTCTTCACGCTGGGCGACAGCCACTACGTCGTAGACCTTCCCGGTTACGGTTTTGCGGAAGCACCGCTGCCGGTCGTCGAGAAATGGCAAAGACTGCTCAAGGCATATTTGTCCGGCAGGCAGACCCTGCGCCGCGCCTTCGTGCTGATCGATGC